>JAUXDP010000035.1 GCA_030618325.1 Methylococcaceae bacterium
TGGTTCATGATGCAGCCAGGCCGTGCATAACTACTGAAGATGTCTGCTTATTACTAAATTCAATACAAAACCATAAAGTTGGTGGGATTCTGGCTTTACCTTCCCATGACACCCTGAAAAATGTTGAGTCTGGCGAAATAACAGCCACTATTGACAGGAATACAATCTGGCGCGCGCTAACACCGCAAATGTTTCGCTATTCAGCCTTAAAACATGCGTTGCTGGATGCAGCAGAAAAGCAAGCAGTGGTTACCGATGAATCAAGTGCTATGGAATTTCAAGGCTTAAAACCGAAAATAGTTGAGGGGAGACCGGACAATATCAAAATTACTAGACCTGAAGACTTGGCTCTGGCCACATTTTATTTGGAGCAACAATGATTAGAATAGGACAGGGCTACGATGTTCACCGATTTATAACAGACGGCGATATTATTTTGGGTGGTGTTAAAATTGATTATGAACAGGGATTGGAAGCCCATTCTGATGGTGATGTCGTACTCCATGCGTTATGTGATGCATTATTGGGTGCGGCAGCATTAGGCGATATTGGCAAACATTTTCCTGATACTGACCCTGAGTTTAAAGGTGCAGACAGTCGGGTTTTGTTGCGATATGTGTATGACATAGTCCAGAAAAAAGGCTACGATCTAGTCAATGCAGACATTACAATTATTGCCCAAGCACCAAAAATGGCACCACACATTCTTGGTATGTGCCAAAATATCGCTGATGACTTGAAGGTGGAAATAGATTTCATTAATGTTAAAGCAACCACTACTGAAAAGCTCGGCTTTGAGGGCCGTAAAGAAGGCATTGCGGTGCAAGCTGTTGTTTTAATAGAAAGCTGATTTAGTTGCTAAGATAAATTTGATTTTACCTAACTTGCCGCATCCCTTACAATCACCGAGTGGCAATAAAATAAATATAACAGGAGGATAGTATGTTTAAAATTAGTTCGCTGGTAAGTGCGGTTTTTTTAATAGGTAGTGTTTCAGTGGCGTCAGCCTGGGAAGCATTACCAAACAAAGCGCCAGCACCGGCAGATAACCCAACAACGGCAGAAAAAGTTACCTTAGGGCAGATTTTATATCATGATCCGAGGCTGTCATCGACTGGTACGGTTTCTTGTGCATCTTGCCATAACACCATGCTGGGTGGAGAAGACAATCGACCTAACTCTATGGGGGTCAATGGCCAAACCGGCGGCCGTAGTGCGCCAACGGTCTGGAATTCTGCATTTAATACCGTGCAATTCTGGGATGGCCGAGCGGCTAGTCTGGAAGAACAAGCTGCAGGGCCTGTGACCAATCCTATTGAAATGGGAATGAAAAGTTGGGATGACGTGGTAACCCGCTTGAAGTCTATTGAAGGGTATCAGGGTTTATTTGAAAAAGCATTCGGCAAAAACTCAATATCAAAAGATAATGCAACTAAAGCGATTGCCGCCTATGAAAGAACCTTGATTACACCTAATAGCCCTTATGATAAATATGTAAAGGGTAATAAAAAGGCTTTAACAGATCAGCAAATTAAAGGTATGGAAAAATTTGCTGAATCTGGTTGTGGTAGTTGTCACAGTGGCCCAGCATTCAACGGCCCAGGAACCTATCAAAAATTTCCTGTAATTAGCAGCGGCTTTTTTGCAGCTAAATACAAAATCACTAAAGATCTTGGCAGAGAAGAAGTGACTAAAAATAGTGCCGATGCCCACATGTGGAAGGTACCAACGTTACGGAATATTGCTTTGACAGCACCTTATTTTCATAATGGCTCAGTTAAATCTTTGGATGTAGCAGTGAAAATGATGGCTAAATTACAAATGGGCAAAGAACTATCTGACCAAGAAACTTCTGATATTGTGGCGTTTTTGAATGCCCTTACTGGAGAATTTCCTAAACAGAAAATGCCTGTTTTACCTGGAACACCTGGCAGTACTTTTAATTAATATTGGCAACTCAATCAAGTTGTTGTTTATAAAAGTTACTGACTAATGAAAGCGCATCACTTATGGTTGATGCGCTTTGTCTTCAATTTCAAATGAGCTTGCTGTGGACTCTCGGTCGAGTTGTCTGGCAAACTTAAAGTCTGATCAAAGTACCGAACACCTATCTTGTAGATTTATTTCCGGTTGGCCTTAAAAGTACAGAAAAATATTTCGTAAACGACCAGCCAAACAACCTGTGCTATCAGGAAGTATAAGCAAGCTGTGTAAATCATTATTCATGCAAATCTATGCGATAACTCATAATCTATCAATGATGATGACTAAATATATTGGGAGCTATCATCACTAAACCGTATTTTCCAGAAGTTTCAAATTGTATCAAGTATGAAGGTCAGGGCAGTGATAATCCCCTGGCATTCAAATATTATGATGCTGATCGAGTTGTTGCCGGAAAAACCATGAAGCAGCATCTGAAATTTGCCGTGGCTTTTTGGCATACTATGAAAGGTACCGGCTCTGATCCCTTTGGTGGGGGCGTTTATGATCGGCCTTGGAATCAAGGTGCTACGACTCTGGATGTAGCTCGCCATACTTTGGATGCGGCGTTTGAATTTTTTGGTAAATTAACCGTGCCACACTGGTGTTTTCATGACCGTGATATTGCTCCTGAGGGTTCCAGTATTGCGGAAAGTGCAAGATATCTACAAGAAATAGTTAACCATGCTGATGTACTTCAGAAAGCGACTGGATGTACGTTATTGTGGGGAACTGCCAATCTTTTTTCACATCCGCGCTATACTCACGGTGCGGCCACAAATCCTGATCCCTTGGTTATGGGGCATGCAGCCGCCCAGGTGCGACAGGCAATTGATGCAACTATCCAGTTGAACGGCCAGGGATACACATTCTGGGGTGGTCGAGAGGGGTATACTTCACTAATTAACACTAATATGAAGCAGGAACGTGAGCAGTTAGCTGCCTTCCTGTGTATGGCCAGAGATTATGCTCATAGCCAGGGTTTTAAAGGTGCACTCTATATTGAACCCAAACCCGGTGAGCCTATGACCCATCAATATGATTACGATGCGGCAACAGTACTGAGTTTTCTGCGGGAGTTCGATTTGATGGATGATTTTCGCTTGAATATTGAAGCCAATCATAGCACTCTGGCCGGGCATACCTTCGCGCACGATCTGATGGTGGCGGCATCAGCGGGTATGCTAGGTAGCGTCGATGCTAATGCCGGCGCTATATTGGGCTGGGATACCGATGAGTACCCAACTAATCTCTATGATAATGTCTGGGCGGTGTTGGTTGTCTTGAAAATGGGTGGTTTTACGACTGGAGGCTTCAACTTTGACGCGAAAGTACGGCGAGGCAGTTTTGATACGATTGACCTGTTTTACGGTCATATTAGTGGAATGGATACCTTAGCTCACTCTTTATTAATCGCAGATAAGATTATTCAGGACGGTGAAATGGATCTCTATTTAGAAGCCCGCTACGCTGGCTACAAAGAAGGTATTGGAGCTAAAATTCTAAAAGGTGATGTGACGCTGGTTGAGTTAGAAGATTGGGCGGCTAGCCAAGGTGAGCCTGAGAAAATCAGCGCACGCCAAGAATTGCGGGAAAGTCTGTTCAATCGCTATATATACAGTGGTGTTGTAAAGTAAAACCCTTGCTGAAAGCAGGGTGTGTTTGCTTAGTTTGTCTCACAGTGATCTGCTTTGAGCTTAAATTCTATTTTAATTCATGAAATTCCAATTATTTAACACTGATGGTTATGCGCGTAGAGGACAGATACAGTTTTCGCGGGGCATAGTTGAAACTCCGATTTTTATGCCAGTGGGTACTTACGGCTCTGTTAAAGCAATGACACCAGAGCAGTTAATTGACATGGATGCGCAAATTATTTTGGGTAATACCTTTCATCTAATGTTAAGGCCCGGCATGGAAGTGGTAAAAGCACATGGGGGTTTGCATGATTTCATGCATTGGCAAGGGCCAATTTTAACCGATTCAGGGGGCTTCCAGGTTTTCAGTCTGGGTGATTTGCGGAAAATCACCGAACAAGGTGTAACTTTTAAATCACCCATTAACGGCAGTGCTATATTTATGGGGCCGGAAGAATCTATGCAGGTTCAGCGTGATTTAGGGGCTGATATTGTGATGATTTTTGATGAATGTACACCGTTTCCAGCCACTGAAAATAAAACGGCTGATTCTATGCGCCTTTCATTGCGCTGGGCGGATCGTAGCAAAAAGGCTCACGATGATAATCCTGCTGCTTTATTTGGCATTGTTCAAGGCAGCATGTATGAACATTTAAGGCAAGAATCCATAGCTGGTCTGGTGAATATCGGTTTCGATGGATATGCAATTGGCGGATTGTCTGTAGGTGAGCCCAAGGAAGAAATGATGCGAGTTTTGGATGCTGTTCATCGCAAGATGCCTGTCGATAAGCCCCGTTATTTAATGGGAGTAGGAACGCCAGAGGATTTGGTTGAGGCGGTCCGGCGAGGTATTGATATGTTCGATTGTGTGATGCCAACGCGCAATGCCCGTAACGGCCATCTTTTTACCAGCACAGGTGTAGTGAGAATCAGGAACAGTCAATATCAATTTGATACTGGCCCGCTCGATGATTCATGTCAATGTTATACCTGTCAGCATTATTCCCGTTCCTATTTACGTCATCTTGATAAATGCAAGGAAATACTAGGGTCACATTTAAATACCATTCATAACCTATTTTATTATTTGGATCTAATGAAACAGATGCGAGAAGCCATACAAAACCATGATTTTGATGATTTCATTTGGAAATTTTATCAACTAAGAGGCAAAGACGTGCCGATTGTGTCATAATAATCGGATTTTGTTAATCGTTTAAAAAGTTGGTAAAAATATGAGTTTCTTTATTTCTGATGCCTTGGCAGAAGCGGCGCCAGCAGCACAAATGCCTGGTATTGAAGGGTTGTTGCTTCCAGTTGGTATTTTGGTTTTTTTCTATTTTTTGTTTCTTCGCCCACAGGCTAAAAGGACTAAGGAACAAAAGAAAATGATTGAATTGTTGTCTAAGGGTAGTGAAGTGGTCACTAATGGCGGTATTTTAGGGAAAGTGATTGATCTTGATGATAACTTTGTCCATCTTGAAGTAGGTGAAAATAGCACCATCAGGGTACAGCGACATGCCGTATCCAGCTTGATGCCGAAGGGAACATTTAAGGCTTTATCTAGAAAATCAAGGGCTTAGATTGTCTGGTTTGCTACTTTTTGGCTTCATAACTGTGTATTTGTAGTTTTGAAGCTGAATATTGCGAACTAAATATATTTCTCACTTTAACCTTAGTTTCGGTTGTAAAGCCAGTTAAAAACTGGCCTCCATAACGCATTATTTATTGGAAATAAAATGCAAAATCATTTCCCCTTTTGGAAAAATTCACTCATCGTAATCGCCTGTCTAATTGGTTTGTTTTATGCATTACCTAATTTATATGGCGACGACCCTTCTGTTCAGGTTTCTCCCGTTAAGGAAATTGAATTGGGGGATAGCCAGTTACAACAAATAGAGCAGATTTTAAGCAACACATCTCTCAAGCCCAGTCCGACTGAATTGGAGAAAAACAAAGCTCTGATTCGATTCGAAAATACGGATGATCAATTACAAGCAGCAGATATTTTGCGGGATAAATTAGGTGATGATTATACCGTTGCTTTAAATCTTGCTCCAGCCACACCAGACTGGTTACAAGGGGCTGGGGCAGACCCTATGTATCTTGGTTTAGATTTGCGTGGTGGCGTACATTTCCTGCTGGAGGTGGACATGGTTGCTGCGGTGAAACAGGCAAAGGAGCGCTATGTTAGTGATATTCGTTCAGCATTACGAGTAGAAAAAATTCGCTATCAAAAAGTAGCAATAGACCAAGGTAGCATCAAAATAAAGTTGAAAACAGAGCAAGATGCTAATGACGCGGCTACTGCCATAAATAATGAGTTTCGTGATTTGGATGTCATAAACCCGACTGATGACTCGACAAAATTGCTGGTTGCCCTTTCAGAAACCAAATTACAAGAAATAAAAACGTTCGCCTTGGAACAAAACATCACCACTTTAAGAAATCGGGTGAATGAATTAGGTGTTTCAGAACCTGTGATTCAGCAACAGGGCGATAACCGTATTGTTGTTCAACTACCCGGGGTCCAAGACACTGTAAGAGCTAAGGAAATATTAGGAACTACAGCAACATTAGAATATCGTCTGGTTGATACCGAGAATGATGTTCAACTAGCGTTAAAAGGACGGTCGCCCATTGGCTCTAAACTCTATTATGAAAAAGATGGTAACCCGGTTTTACTAAAAAGACGCATAATTGTCACGGGAGATCAAATTGTCGATGCTTCATCCGGTCTGGATCAAAATGGATCAGCTGCAGTATTTATCACACTCAATGGTGTGGGTGCCAAGAAAATGGGTAAATTTACCCAAAAGAATATTGGTAAACCGATGGCAGTGGTATTTATTGAATATAAAACTGAAACACGAACAATTAACGGCGAAAAGGTACGTAGCAAAAAGAAGATTGAAAAAGTGATCAGTATTGCAACCATTCGCGATACGTTTAGTAAACGTTTTCAAACAACCGGATTGGATAGCACCACTGAAGCAAGAAACTTGGCATTATTGTTAAGAGCTGGCGCATTGGCTGCTCCTGTCGATATTGTCGAGGAACGAACCGTAGGGCCAAGTTTAGGAAAAGATAATATTAAGAAAGGTCTGGTTTCTGTTGTGGTTGGTTTTGTCTTGGTATTGATATTTATGGCTGTGTACTACAAGGTTTTCGGGCTAGTCGCCAATATGGCCTTAGCGTTTAACCTAGTAATCATTGTCGCAATTTTATCTTTGATACAGGCCACTCTGACGTTGCCAGGTATAGCCGGGATCGTTTTAACGGTGGGTATGGCGGTGGATGCTAATGTATTGATTTTTGAAAGGATCAAAGAAGAACTACGAGTTAGTAATTCACCCCAGTCGAGTATCTTTATCGGCTATGAAAAAGCATTTTCAACAATTTTCGATGCCAATGTAACTACCTTGATTGTTGCTTTGATTTTGTTTGGTTTCGGAACGGGGCCTGTTAAAGGGTTTGCAATAACCTTATCTATTGGTATTTTAACTTCCATGTTTACTGCAATACTGGGGACACGGATGATTATTAACTGGATTTATGGTGGGCGGCGTGTCCAGAAATTATCAATATAATAATTTTTAGAACTTAATAAAATGTCAGAAAAAACTATCGATTTTTTAGGAAAACGTAAAGTAGCAATGATTTTTTCCGCATTGCTACTGATTGCCTCAATTGTTTCACTAGCAATAAATGGTTTGAAATTAGGTGTTGATTTCACGGGTGGAACCGTTGTTGAAGTAGGGTTTGATCAGGCTGCTGATTTAACAGTCTTGCGTGCTGCTTTAGAAGAGAGTGGGTTTGGAGATGCTACTGTGCAACATTTTGGTACGGCAAAAGAAGTTTTGATTCGAATAAAACCGAAGCAAGATTTGAGCAGTGCTGAATTAAGTACTCAAGTATTTGAAGCAGTCAATAAAAACCTGGCCGTGCCTGGAAAATTGCGAAGAGTTGAGTTTGTTGGTCCACAAGTCGGTGATGAACTGGCAGAAGATGGTGGCTTGGCTTTACTCTATTCAATGTTTGCTATCCTGGTCTATGTGGCCTGGCGATTTGAACATAAATTTTCTTTAGGGTCTGTCGGAGCTTTAATTCACGATGTTGTAATAACCTTAGGGTTTTTTTCAATATTCCAATTCGAATTTGATTTGACGGTTTTAGCCGCTATTTTAGCGGTCATTGGATATTCTTTGAATGATACGATTGTTGTGTATGATCGCATTAGGGAAAATTTTCGTAAATTAAGAAAAGGTTCTGCCGAAGAGGTTATGAATATTTCTTTAACACAAACCCTAAGCAGAACGTTGGTGACCTCGATCACTACTATTCTGGTATTAATTGCTTTAGCATTTTTAGGTGGGGAAATTATTCATAATTTCGCAATCGCGCTTTTAATTGGGGTAATTATTGGTACTTATTCTTCAATTTTTATAGCAAGCCCTATAGTTTTGGCGTTGGGCATCAGTAAAGACGATTTGATGTTACCAGAAAGAGAAGGCGATGAAATTGATAATATGCCTTAAACCTATAAAAATAATTAACTACTTTAACAATATCTACACACAATATGGAGCTTAAATAAATGGCTATAGAACGTACCTTTTCAATGGTAAAACCTGATGCAGTCGCTAAAAATGTAATTGGTGAAATCTACAGCCGATTTGAAAAAAATGGTTTGCAAGTGATTGCTTCTAAAATGTTGCACTTAACACAAGCGCAAGCAGAAGGTTTTTATGCCGTACATAAAGAACGTCCCTTCTTTAACGATCTGGTAGCTTTTATGATAACAGGGCCAGTTGTAGTTCAAGTACTTGAAGGCGAGGGGGCTATCGCAAAAAACCGTGAATTAATGGGAGCAACCAATCCTGCGGAAGCTGATGCAGGCACGATTCGGGCAGATTTTGCGGACAGTATTGATGAAAATGCCGTACATGGCTCTGATGCTCCCGAAACGGCTGAACAAGAAATAGCTTTCTTTTTCTCTGAAAATGAACTCTGCCCCCGCACCCGCTAAAACTGATAATATCAATTTGCTCAATTTTGACAGAAAGGGACTAGAGTCCTTTTTTGTTGAAATGGGCGAAAAGACTTTTCGTGCAACCCAAGTACTTAAATGGATACATCAAGCTGGAATTTCTGAAATAAGCCTGATGAGCAATTTAAGCAAGTCGTTGCGGCAGCAATTAGAAGAAACATGTTCTATTGTAGCCCCAGAAATTGTTCATGAGCAAATTGCTACTGATGGCACCAGGAAATGGGTGCTGCAAATGAGTTGTGGAAACCGTGTTGAGACAATTTTTATTCCAGAAAGAGGGCGTGGAACACTTTGTGTGTCGTCACAGGTAGGTTGCTCATTAGCCTGTCCATTTTGCTCTACTGCACAACAGGGGTTCAATCGAAATCTATCGGTGGCAGAAATCATTGGCCAACTATATGTCGCCCAAAAGCAATTGGGGGATCAGGCTAAAGTAACGAATGTTGTCATGATGGGCATGGGGGAGCCGTTACTCAATTTTAATAATGTAGTAGCTGCGATGAATTTGATGATGGATGATTTTGCCTACGGATTATCCAAACGGCGCGTTACGTTGAGCACGTCAGGAGTTGTCCCGGCTATCTATCGTTTATCTGAGGCATGTGATGTTAGTCTGGCTATTTCATTACATGCAGCTAACGATACTCTACGTGACCAACTGGTCCCGATTAATAAAAAATATCCACTCAAAGAACTTCTGGAAGCCTGTTTGCATTATGTTGAAAGTGCACCGCGACGTCATATTACTTTTGAATATGTCATGCTTGCCGGAATAAATGACAGCGATGCAGATGCGCGTGGGTTAATTAAACTATTGAAAAATATACCTGCTAAAATTAATCTGATTCCGTTTAACCCCTTTCCAGGTTCTGAATATCAATGCTCAACAGCTTCTATCTTGGAGCGATTTAAAGACATTATTAACCGTTCCGGCATAGTGGTAACAGTACGCAAAACCCGAGGTGAAGATATTGATGCTGCCTGTGGTCAGTTGGTAGGGAAGGTAGCAGATAAAAGTAGACGTTCTCAAAAAATCCAGAAAATGAGGGAAGAATATGCAGCTTCATAAAATATTGGTAGTCCTTGTATTTATCTTGCTAATTATCGGCTGTAGCCAAAATCCTCCGGCTCCAAAGAAGCTTAGTAAAGCCGAAAATTCTGAACTTCAAAGAAACTTAGGCATTCGTTATTATCAATTAGGTATGCTTACAGATGCCAAACAAAAACTGACCAAGGCATTGAAGATTGATTCGAATGATGCCCAGACACATAATGCATTAGGAGTGTTATATAGCAGACTGAATGATAAGAATACAGCCAAGAGTCATTTTGATACTGCAATTGCATTAGCGCCTGGCGATGTAAAAGTAAAAAATAATTATGGTCGTTTTCTTTGTGAGCAACATCAATATCCACAAGCGATGATTTATTTACAATCTGCCGCAAAAGATCCTACCAGCCAAAATCAATGGCAGGTTTTAACTAACTTGGGCCATTGCAATATACTTCAGGGTAATAAGCAACAAGGGACCCTTTATTTGAAAAAAGCGCTACTGCAAAACCCAAAATACGCTCCAGCCTTGTTGGAAATATCGGAAATATATTACGGTAAGGGAGAATATTTTACTGCCCGCGCATTTATTGAACGATTTTTTAGTGCAGCAGGTCAATTTAAAACGTCTGAATCATTGAATCTGGGCTATCTTATTGAAAATGCACTAGGTGATGATATAAAAGCTGAATATTATCGTAGTCTATTAATGAGGCAATTTCCTGATTCACCGGAAGTTGAAAAAATCCTTATGGAAAGATAATCACAATACTGGACTGATTTATAGAACTGGAACCATGGCAAAAAACATACAAGCAATTCGAGGTATGCATGATGTATTGCCACATTCTTCGCCTCACTGGCAATACGTGGAACAAGTTATTAAGGAAGTACTCAGTGCGTATGGCTACAGCGAAATTCGCTTGCCTATTGTTGAAAATACTGAGTTATTCAAGCGCTCTATAGGTGAAGTAACAGATATTGTTGAAAAAGAAATGTACACTTTTGCTGACCGCAATGGTGATTCACTCACCTTGCGGCCAGAAGGTACGGCGGGTTGTTTAAGGGCCTGCCTGGAACATGGTTTATTGCATAACCAGGTGCATCGTCTTTGGTATTACGGCCCTATGTTTCGCCACGAAAGACCACAAAAAGGTCGTTATCGACAATTTGTACAGTTAGGTGTTGAAACATATGGTATGCCTGGCCCGGATATTGATACTGAAATTTTGTTATTATCAGAACGTTTGTGGCAACGTCTTGGTATTCGTGAGCACCTGGAGCTGCAACTAAACTCTTTAGGTACGACTGAAGAGAGATTACTTTATCGGGAAAAATTAGTTGAATATTTCACCAGCCACTCGGACCAATTAGATGAAGACAGTCAGAGGCGGTTAATGAGCAATCCATTACGTATTCTGGACAGTAAAAACCCCCAGATACAACAGCTGATTGCAAATGCGCCCATGCTGATGGATTATCTTGGTGAAGAAAGTAAGGCCCATTTTAGTGATTTGACCGACACTCTTGATGAATTGAATATCAGTTACACCATAAATCCGCGACTGGTGAGAGGGCTAGATTACTACAGTAAAACTGTGTTCGAATGGGTGACAGATCAGCTCGGCGCACAAGGTACAGTTTGTGCTGGTGGTCGATATGATGGTTTAATTAATCAGTTGGGAGGGAAACCCAATTACGCCGTTGGTTTTGCGATGGGTATGGAAAGGTTATTAGCCTTATTGGAAGCGGGTAATCGTTTGGTTAACCAGCCAACTGTCGATGTTTATTTAATTGTGGTGGGTGACAGGGCGGAAAAGGCAAGTATTCTCATTGCTGAAAAGTTCAGAAATGACCTGCCAAAATTAAAATTACAAATGCATTGCGGTGGTGGAAGTTTTAAAAGTCAGTTCAAAAAAGCCGATAAGAGTGGTGCTGAATTTGCTTTGATTTTAGGTGATGATGAAGTTGATAATGACAAAATTAGTGTCAAGCCTCTACGCACCAAAAATGACCAACAATTGATGACACATCAAGAAGCAATAAGTCTGTTGCAGCAATTTGGCGATTGACCATATTTAATTTAACCATGTAACTGATACTGATTACATTTAATTTTTGTGAAGGTGAGGGAAAAGTGCGCAGTCTACCCCTATTGAATGAGCAATTTTGACACTCAGTAGTCGCAAAAATTAGGTGTGAGCTAAATAGTTACGATTAGAGAAAGAAGCATATTATGGAAGTATACAATTCTGAAGAAGAACAAATTGAAGCATTAAAACGTTGGTGGAAAGCCAATGGTACATCGGTTATTACCGGAATTATTGCTGGTCTAGCCATTATCGGTGGCTGGAATTTTTGGCAAAGTAATCAAGAGCAAAAAGCTTTCCAAAGTTCCGCTATGTATCAGCAATTAGTCAAAGCAGCTAAGGACGATAATACTGAAGTTGTAGAAAAAGTCAGCGAACAACTAGTATCAAAATTTCCTTCAACAACCTACGCAGAACTGGCATTGTTATTAAAAGCCAAAGCCAAAGTGCAACAAGATGATTTATCTGCTGCCAAAGATATTCTCAATCAAGTTAGAGCAACTTCAGATTCTGAAATTAAACATGTTGCTACTATTCGGCTACTTAGACTCATGTTGGCAACAGGCGAGTATGAGCAAGGGTTGCAGTTGATTGCCGAAATGGAAAAACAAGCCAGTGAAAGTTTTAGTGCAAGTTATGAAGAATTGAAGGGTGATTTGTATGTTGCTTTAGATCGATTAGGCGTTGCAAGAACTGCTTACCAGAATGCACTCAGATCCGGTCAGCCGTCACCCTTGTTACAGATTAAGCTGGAAAATATTTCTGCACCCGAATTATTTGAAACTATCGAAGAATGAGGTACTTAACTCTACTGTTTCTATCACTAGTTTTAACTGGCTGTGCCGGTTTTAAACAGCTGGATGAAATAACTAAAGAATTAAGTTCCTATATTTTGGGTGGTGAAGATAATACTGAGCCGCCTAATGAATTGGTAGCTTATGAACAAGAGATAAAAATCGAGCTGCTCTGGAAAGAGAAAACCGGAGTTGGATCAGATGGTCAAGATGTCAAATTGGTACCTGCGGTAGCTTATGGGAAAGTTATTACTGCAGATAGAGAAGGCTTAGTAGAGGCCAGAGATGCCAGTACCGGAAAATTATTGTGGAGCGTAGAAAAAGAATTGCCACTTTCAGGTGGCCCGGGAATTGGACTTAGTACCGTTATTCTTGGAACAAGTAACGCAGAAGTATTCGCGTTGAACATTAATTCCGGCGAGGAACTCTGGAAAGTCAAGGTATCCAGTGAAGTATTATCAGTTCCCAGAATAGAACAGAAAATTGTTATTATTCGAACTACAGATGGCCGTGAAATTGCGTTATCGGAGGCAGATGGAGAAGAAATTTGGACGTTTGTCACTAGTATTCCCGCACTGACTATTCGTGGTTCAGGAACACCGATTATTGATGATGAAAATGTTATCACCGGTAATGCCAACGGAAAATTGATAGCATTACGTTTGAAGGATGGTAAGTTGGCCTGGGAAACCAGTATTGCTATTCCTAAAGGGCGTTCTGAAGTGGAGCGATTGGTAGATTTATCTGTCGACCCCATTGTATCTGATGGAGTGATTTTTATTGCTAGTTATCAAGGTGGTGTTAGTGGCATTCTTGCATTTGATGGTGATGTTTTATGGCGCAATGAAGAAGTTTCATCGTTCTCTGGGTTAAGCAATGATTGGAAATATTTATATCTCAGTGATACTGAAAGTGATGTTTGGCAATTAGACCAGCGGATGGGTGCCGCTTTGTGGCGACAAAAGGAACTACATCAGCGAAGACTCACAGCTCCTGTAGCGTATGAAGATTTTGTTGCTGTGGGAGATTTTGAAGGTTTCGTGCATTGGTTAGCCGTTAGTGATGGAAGGCAGCTTGGGCGAATACAAATAACGGACGAACCCATTCAAGTACAACCCGTGGTGGTTGATGGGGTTGTTTATGTCTATGCTGCGGATGGTACTATTGCTGCCTTAAAAGCCAGTTTATTTTAATGTCACTCCCTGTCATTGCTTTAGTCGGACGACCCAACGTAGGTAAGTCGACGTTATTTAATTACCTGACCCGCAGCCGTGAAGCTTTGGTCGCCAATTTCCCAGGATTGACCCGAGACCGACAATACGGCCGTATTAAACGGGGTGATAGAGATTGTTTGCTGATTGATACGGGTGGTATAGCAGATGATGCGGATGGTGTTGAAGTATTTTCCAGACAGCAAGTACAGTTGGCTCTGGAAGAGGCTGACATTATTTTTTTCCTGGTCGATGCCAGGGAGGGACTCAACGCATCCGATCATATTATCGTAGATATTCTTAGAAAACTGGACAAGCCGGTTGTATTGGTCGCCAATAAGATTGATGGTGTAGATCCGGATGTAGCTGTTGCTGATTTTTACCATCTGGCATTGGGAAAACCCATTACCATTACCGCAACTCATGGTAGAGGGATTACTGAGTTATTAGCCAAAGTTGATGAGCTGATACCCGAAACAACAGAAGATCAGGATGAGATAGAACAGGGAATTACCATTGCTATCATTGGCCGGCCGAATGTTGGTAAATCGACACTGGTTAATCGCCTACTGGGTGAAGAAAGAGTCGTTGTTTTTGACCAGCCAGGAACTACACGAGACAGTATTTATATCCCGTTTGATCGTGATGGTAAACGCTTCACTCTTATTGATACAGCAGGAATGCGCAGGCGGGCAAAAGTTTCGCTGGCTATTGAAAAATTCAGCGTTATTAAAGCACTTCAATCTATTGAAAAAGCTAATGTCGTTATTTATCTGATTGATGCTAGTGAAGGTGTTACAGATCAGGACTGTCATTTACTGGGTCTGGTTTTGGAAGCAGGAAGAGCGCTTATTATCGGACTGAATAAATGGGATGGTTTGAGTGTTGATCAGAAAAATACCGTAAAAAGACAAATCGATGTCAAATTGCCATTTTTGGAATTTGCTGAAAAGCATTCTATCTCGGCATTACATGGTAGCGGGGTCGGAAAACTATTTGACGTCGTGCATCAGCTTTATGAAAATTCCATGATCGATATGTCAACTTCATTGTTGAGTTCCATTCTGGAAAAAGCTGTACAAATGCATCAACCTCCATTAGTCCAAGGTCGCAGAGTTAAACTAAAGTTCGCACATCAGGGTGGCCATAACCCACCCACGGTCATTATTCACGGTAATCAGACAAAAGCACTACCAGATGCTTACAAGCGATATTTAATGAATCTGTACCGTGATAAATTGGGTTTGTCGGGTACACCCGTTAGAATTATATTCAAATCGTCTGATAATCCTTTCCAGGGGAAAAAGAATATTCTAACGGATCGTCAACTCAAAAAACGAAAAAGACTAGTTAAACACATTAAGGCAACTCGCAATAAATAACCCACTCACCTTGCTTGTCTTTTTGTCTGTCTTCGGCGTTACAACTCCGGTTACATAGCTTGCTATGCGTCCTACGTTGCGCCTTGAATACAGACAAAAATCCTGCGCAATTTGGGTAAGTTATTTATTGTGAGTTACCTAAAAAAAGGAAATAGAGATATGACTGAAATTAATTTTCAAGCTAAGCCGATACATATTAATGGTGCTTTACCGAAGGTTGGCCAGGAAGCTCCAGATTTTTCATTAACCAACAGTAAATTGAATGATATTTCATTAGCTACTTTTGCTGGCAAGAAAAAACTACTTAATATCGTGCCGAGCCTGGATACACCGACTTGTGCAATTTCCGCTCGCAAATTTAATGAAAAAGCCAGCCGTTTGAAAGATACAGTAGTGTTAATGATTTCTGCAGATTTACCTTTTGCTCAGGATCGTTTTTGTGGCAAAGAGGGGTTAAAGGATGTCATCCCTTTATCGACTTTTCGTTCTAGTTTTGCCAACGATTATGGAGTCATGATTATGGACAGCGTATTGGCAGGTCTGACTGCAAGAGCCGTTGTGATTATTGATGAAAAGGATACTGTCGTATATACCCAGCTGGTTCAAGAAATAGCCAATGAGCCGGATTATGAGGCCGCTTTCCAGGCTCTTATTGAATTGAAGTAATATTCACCTCTCCGTATTTCGTTTTTCAGCATCCAGGCGCGCTCTTTTTTGCGTATGACTGCGTTGAAAAACCTTGCTGTAGATTGCTATAGCTGCGTTTTTTCGCCTTGCCCTCCATCAAAAATATCACACCTAAATGCTTAAAAATGAAATGCGGAGAATCTATATAATTAAGTTTGCTCTGTTTTCCCCTTCCGAATAAATAAACTCAAGAAGCACGTATTATTCTGCGTAACGTTTGAATGGGTCTTAAAAAGGAAAGCCAGCTTATGCCTTTAGGTAATTTGACGCAATAAATTTTCCAGCTCTTGCAATTCAACAGGTTTGCATAGATAAGCATCGAAGCCATTATTTAGAACGGAGGCTGCTTTGTCTTTTTTTGGAGATGCGCTAACCGCTACTATCTTAGTTTTTTGATTTGGACCAGATTGTTTACGTATCTGTTTAATAACATCAATACCATTCAACACAGGCATTTGTAGATCTATCAGTGCTAATTTGTAGGGTTTCGATAGCATCATGTCCAGTGCTTGACCACCATCTCGAGCGATCTCTACACGATAGTTCAAATTGATT
>JAUXDP010000125.1 GCA_030618325.1 Methylococcaceae bacterium
GCGTACATTGACACCGATTTTATCATCAATATATTCTTCCCATTCTAATGCCTGATGTTTTATTTGTGATTCTCCGGGAGTCAAACGTGGTGTTGAGAATGTTTGATCTAAATATGAAATTATTTCGCTAGATCCCTGTATAGCCTTACCATCATGCGTCAAAATAGGTACAGATGTTTCTGGTGATAATTTTTTAGTTTTTAATACATGCAGCCCGGGAAGCAAATTCTTAACCTCATAATCAAGTTTTTTGAAATCAAGCGTCCAGCGAATTTTTTCACAAAAATGGGAGATGGGGAATTGATAAAGTTTTAGCATAATGGATAGCCTTAATTCGATTATCTTAAAACAGCTTTCATTTGCGAAAGTGCCGTCAACAGACTGGCTTTCGGTTCTATCAACCCGGCTCGGTCTGCTTGACTGATTATGTCTTCAAGGTCATATTTAAGCTTGTCTCCTGTTTCCCCTTTTCCGACACGTATTAATATTCCCGCTCGCTGGATGAAAAAATCACTCCAGGGCAAGGGTTCATCAGCGGTATAATCTCTAAGCGCATCAATATAATACTGTACTTTTCCGAAATCTTTTGTGTTCAGAGATGATTCAATCGCGTATCGATAAAACATCAGGTGATTGTGGCTTAATGCCTGTTTCGACAACAGCTTTTCACCCTCCAGTAAAAACTCTGTTCTTTTGTCCGGGTTATCTGTTATCCAGGCCTGTACAGCCAGAACCCAGGAGCTAATAAAATATTTGCCAAAGGTATTTTGAGAAGCAATCTCATAAGCTTGTTCCAGAGCAGCTTCATTTTTGTCTATCATCCCTAAATGCAACAAAGCATTGCATTGGATGTGTTTGGTACCTATTTTTTTAGCTAATTGTAAACTCTGAGTGCTATAAAGTCGTGCAACTTCGCGGTCATCTTTTTGAAAATAGAGATAAGCCAGCTCATCTAAAGCGTAGGCTTCGGCCCGGTGATTTCTGACTTGCCTCGCCAACTTCAATGTTTCCAGCAAAGTTTTCTCGCCATCGTCAGGGCGGTTTAAAAAAACTTGTATTGCCCCTGTCATCACTTGGTTGAGTGTTATATCACGGACAAGGCCGTATTGTTTACACAGCGCTATACACCGTTGATATTTTTGTTCCGCCGTTATCAAACGACCTATGCCATAATAGGCGTCTGCGATTCCGCTTAACGCACGGGCTTCAATTAAAGGTAATTGATGGTCAATTGCCATGCTTTCAGCTTGTTGATGCGCTATCAGGCAGTTGTCAAGATTGCCTAAATGGAAACAGGCACACCCCTTTAAGTAATACAGTGTAGCAAGTGCCTCGTAGTCTTTAAGTGATTCGGCTATGGGTTCGCTTGTTTTTATCAAAGACAATATCTCTTCATGCCGATCCAGCAGGCG
This sequence comes from Methylococcaceae bacterium, assembly GCA_030618325.1. Classification (GTDB taxonomy): domain Bacteria; phylum Pseudomonadota; class Gammaproteobacteria; order Methylococcales; family Methylomonadaceae; genus JALSJK01. Next base: position 1,413 of record JAUXDP010000125.1, read on the forward strand.
CAAAGCATAAGCCTGACCAATCAATGCCTGACATTGTTGTTTGGGAAATGTGGCTTGTTGTTCTGCTAAAATAAAAGCTTCCAACGATTCCTGTGTCTGTCCCTGTTCCCTTAAACAGTTAGCATAGCAAATGTTCAACTCGAATAATTCTTCGGCTTTATTTGCTATTTCACATCCACGACTCGCCATTTTTTCAGCATCATCAAATTGATACAGTTTAATAAAATGTTCAGCCGCCCTGAGATAAGCATTGGCAGCCTTTTCACTTTCGGCTTTATCCAGATGTTCGGCGTACAACAATGGCTCTTTACCGTTATACCAGTCCGCTGCCAAAAGGTGCAGGCTACGACGTTGCGAAGGCAATTGAATGGTGTAAATACCATCCTTAATCAAGGCATGATGAAACAAAAACTGTGAGTCATCGGGTTTGATTAAACCACGCGCTAACAATTCAGAACACTGGTATTCCGAGTCATCAAGAATAGCTCTTAATGTTTCCAGTGCAAATCGCTGACCCAGAATCGATGCTACAAATACAGCGCGTTTGTCGAATGAATCTAGTGTATCTAATTTGGCGGCAATAATGCTTTGCACCGAGTCAGGAATAATATCAACTGCTTGTTCTACACAAAACAGCAGTTGTTCCAGAAATAAGGGATTACAGCCAGAGCGTTGAATCAATTCAGCTGTTTTGTCGGTAACCAAATCAAGAGTTTGTTTGACCAATTGCTCAGCTTCTTTCTGGCGTAAGGGTGAAATATCCAATGTCAACAGAGGGGTACTTTGAATTTGACTACGCCAGATGGGATCCAATGGTTCGCCTTCAAACCGGGTGCTAAAGACCAGAATAATTGGGTAATCTTTAATGGCAGCAGCCAATTGTCCCAATTGTGATAGTAATGCCGGTTCTGCCCAATGAATATCTTCCATAATAATTAACAGCGGTTGACGTTCTGATAAGCGTTGCAATAGAGCAGTTATCACCTCCTGTTTTCCTGATTGCCGAGTATCATTATCCATCGCCTGATAAATTTCAGGTTCAATTAGTAGATCAGGTGCATTTAATAGATCGAACAGGAAATTGACTTGTTCGTTTGATAATATTTGTTCGGCAATAATTTTTCTTGCACAGGCTTTTATTTGAGCTGGCTCACTTGCAGACGGTAACTGCAATAAGCTACGTGTCAGTGTTTGAATGGGTGTTTGTCCTATGGAGGTACCAAAGTCGAAAATAGAGATGTAATGACACACAAAGCCTAAATCATTAGCCAAGGTTAACGATTCTTTAAGCAATCGCGTTTTACCAATACCTGCCTCACCACGTACTAGAATTAGTTGGCCATATTCAGTCTCTTTGCAATTATTGGCAGCGGTCAAAAATTGCTGCAGCTCAAATTTTCTACCAACCATTTCAGTGATGTGTTGTTGCTTTTTATCTGCCATGTCAATCAAATGCCAGATTGATGCTTGCTCAATATTGTCTTTAATAGTAAGTTTATCCGCAGTGACCAGTTGGGAAATAGTGGTATAAGCTCGATTGGAAATTAAAATCTGCCCTGGCTGTGCAAGGTCTGCCAATAACATGGCGCGCTTTACGGTTATACCGGATAAAGATGTAGAATGCTGAGCGTCTGGAATATAAATTTGACCACTATCAATACCGATTTGGATAGTGCATTTTGATAATGTCTGTTTTTTGGCATTGGATTTGTTTCGTAGAGCAAAGGCTGCACGGATCGCTTTTTCTGTATCGTATGATTTAGCAGTAGGCAAACCAAATAAAATCATTAAGCTGTTATTTTGCATTTCAATAACAGTCGCTTGAAAGTCTTGGATAAACTCCTTTATTCCCTCGCAAATTTTTTGACGCTGGTAGTAGAGTGATTCTGGATCATTTTCTTCATCACTACTATTCACTTGTACCGATAATAAAGTGACTTGTCGCAACTGATCTATATTTGCTACGTGTTTGCTGTTGTCTACCTCATCTACAGCGACTTGGCTTTCTTCCACAGATATTGGTACTGATTGATCCTGCGGTGGTTTTTGCTGTCGAAAAATGGTTTGGTAAAGTGCCTGAGTTTCTTCTTCGGGCGCAATAGAAAGATCATCTCTCAATAAATGCTGGCATAAACGGTATTGTTTTAAGGATGCATTACGCCTTCCTTGTTTGTTATAAGCATCCATCAGAACACGATGCACAGACTCTCTTAGCGGATCAAGCGACGCCATTTTTGTTCCCAAACGAATGACCTGCTCCAGTTGATTCTCCAACAGTGCCTTTTCCAGCAAAACATCCATTATCTGCAATACTTTTTCCCGTCGTTGACTGCGTTCCATTTCCAGCCAATCGTCAAAACCTTGTGACCGGGTATAAAGACCTTCCAGTAATTCTCCTTGATAAAGCTTAAGTGCTTTCTGTAAAGATGCTTCGTCCTTCTGATTACATAGATTGTCAAAGTTGAGCACATCAATTTCAATCGAGTCTTGATGTAGAAAGACTGTCTGTTGATCTGCGTCAATGATTGGTTCGCCCTTATCGAAGACTTTACGTAAAGCAGTGAGTGTTTGTCTCAGACTTTGTTTGGCTTGAGAACTATTGCAATCCTCCCACAATAATTCTGCAAGTGTGTCACGTTGCTGGGCTTTATTGGGATGCAATGCTAGGTAAGCCAGTAATGCTTTGGCTTTTTTTGCGCTAATACTAACAGGAGCATCATCAGGAGAGATGAGGTTAAAGCCGCCAAAGAGAGTTAGTTTATATTGAGTCATAACTGAGTTTTAATTTATTTTGTAGGAGCGGCTTTAGCTACGATATCGCAGCTAAAGCCGTTCCTACAAAGGAATTAATACACAACTGCAAGATCAGGTGTTCTGAAATTTTAGCGAGTATTTTTTGTATAAAAAACATTTTGACGTTTTTTTGACGATGTTTCGCACAGTGCAGTGACGGGTCTTTAATATTCTGTAGCTGAATTTTACTAAATCAATCACTGTTATTTCCTGTTTCTTCATAGGGCACTCCAGTGGATGGTTCGGTTAAATTCATCACTAATTTGCTTCATTTTAACGGAGAAGAGATATGAATAATACATTGATTTCAAACAATACTAACAATCCCACCCACATAGTCGTTATAGGGTTCAAGTTATTGGCAGCACTCATGTTGCTGATGTATTTATTGCTACCACAAGCCTATGCTGGATCTAAACATCATTCGATAGGAAACCATTTTAACTTTGGAAAAAAAGTAATTGAAGTGGATATTGTAGAAAATCCCAGAAAATTTTCATTCGATGAAACCCCGGTTTTTAAAGATGGTTCACCCGCTTATGGTGGTGAATTTATCACACAAGGATTTATATATCCAAAAGGAACACTGGAAATGGGTGATGGCGTTGATGTCGATGGTAATCCACAATTTCCCGATCTGGTTATCGGCACCTGGTTTTGTCGTGGCTGGCACGTTGGTGATGGAGCGCGCACTCAAACGGGCCCTATTGTTATAACTCATCAATTATTCAACTTCGGCAAAAATTTTGGTGCGAAAACAATTACCACTGATGGTATTGAACTGGCAGATGAAGGTAAACCCGTTAAACGTGCCATTACGGGTGGAACAGGACGTTTTAAACGTGCCCGAGGGGAGCAAGTACAAATATTTGCAGGACTGAATCAATTTGAGACCAAGCAAGGATCATTGATTGGCGTTAAATTGCGAGTGAAATTGAAAGTTTATAGATAAATTTTCTGGTTATATGTGACAACAAGGATGTTGTCTTGCCACTACAGAACATGGTTTTATCAAAATAACAGGAGAACAAGATGACAAAATACAGACAACAACTTCCGCAATTGGGGAAGAGAATTTTTCTAACTGATGGTGGTATGGAAACTACATTGATTTTTCTTCAGGGCATTGAATTACCAGAGTTTGCTGCAATCACTTTGATGGATAACCCAGGAGGCTTACAAATTGCGAAAGAATACTATCAAACTTATTTGCAAATAGCTCAGCGTTATAAACGAGGGTTTATATTGGAAAGTGTTACTTGGCGAGGCAGTTCTGATTGGGCTAAGCCGTTAGGCCATAACTTGCAAAATTTTGAAGACTTAAACAGAAAAGCGGTTCAAATGCTACATGATTTGCGCGCCCAATATGAGACAAGTAATACACCGATAGTAATTAGTGGTTGTATAGGTCCTAGAGGTGATGCTTATGATGCTTCCAGGACATTAACTGCAAACGAAGCCCAGTATTATCATGCCAAACAAATCAAGATTTTTTGTGAAGAAGGTGCTGATCTGGTGACAGCGATGACTTTACCCAGTGCAAATGAGGCCATTGGGATTACCCGTGCAGCACAAGCGGAAAATATGCCAGTTGTGATTTCCTTTACTTTGGAAACAGACGGTCGGTTACCTAGTGGTCAGTCGTTAACGGGTGCAATTGAAGAAGTTGATGCTGCCACCGGACAAGGGCCTGCATATTTTATGATTAATTGTGCTCATCCCAGCCATTTTATAGAGACTATATCTAATTACCACCCTAGTTTTTCCCGTATCCGTGGTATTCGAGCCAATGCATCCTGTAAAAGCCATGCTGAACTGGATGAGTCAACAGTATTAGACCGTGGTGATCCCTATGAACTTGGACATTTTTATCTGAATTTACAGCAAAACCTACCGCAACTTACCGTTATCGGGGGTTGCTGTGGAACCGATCATCGGCATGTTGAAGTAATGGCGGAAACCTTGTTGGTAAAACCATGATATTGCCTTGTACCAAAATACTCAAAAGCATTGTTTATGGAGCTAAAAAATCAATCTATTTAGGAAAGATTAATGCTTACTTTCAACATCAAGCTCAGAGGTATTTAATCATGAAACTCAGTTTTGTTATTTTAACCAACATAGCCATTTATAACATCAGAAAATCCTATCAACTATTGGTAACCGGTGTCATCACTCTCTCTATGCTTGCCACCTTTTGCATAGCGGAAGCTAATCTTCATGACATCGAAAACAATGATCTTAAAGCGAATCAAAGTGGTGCCTTGCATGAGGAAAACCAAATTGTTAATGCTCAAGGGGAATTGAACGCATCAGACAAAACTGATACTTATAGCATTCTGGATCAAGGAACATTAAGTAGGAGAATTACTTGGTCCATACAAGGGAGGGGTACGGTACTACAAGTTTTTGTAGACACTAATAAAAACGGGCGTTATGACCCCTCGGATTACTTTTTGTTTTTTATAAACAATGGAAAATCCAAAAGTATCAGGACGTCTAAAGGAAAAATGTATCTTGCTATAGCCACCAAAATATCTGCAAATAAAGCAGATTACATAATCAGCGTTACATCCTTTTCCGAGTCCGAGCATGGTGGTTATGGGGTTGGTTTCAATGTGAAGAATGATATTCACAACTTTAGCGGATACGAGCAAGGCATAAGGATAGAAAGCAGCGCTGTATTCAATGATTTCCAGAGTACGTATATGTTCTGGAGCAAGAGTAACGATTTTTTTTAGGTTTCTATTATGTTTACTCTTTTCATTATGATGGGGATCGGTGTTTTGAGTACCAAGCAAGATTCTACAGCCACAGAAAAATTAACAGAAGATGCGCGTGGTAAAGCACTGATGCTAAAAATTGCCGCTAAAGACCGAAAAGCTTTTGAAGCCTTTTATTATCTTTATGCGGAACGCATCGGTGGTTATTTAAGCAAAATGTTGAAACGACACGATTGGGTTGATGAAGCGGTTAATGATGTGATGCTTGCTGTTTGGCAATCGGCAGAACGCTTTGATCCTGATCGCGGCAAGATGTCGACTTGGCTGTTCGGCATTGCCCACAACAAAGGGTTAAAATTTTTAGAACGGGCAAGTAGACGTAAAGAAATGCAACTTGTCGACACCGCTGATGAATTTTTAGACGATGAAGAAAACGAGTTAAATGATTTTGAACCTGTTAACGCACCTTCTAACCCAGAAAAACAAGTGATGGGCTGGCAACTGGGTGAAGCATTGACGTGGGCTTTATCCATGTTATCAGAAGATCATCGATGCGTAATGGAACTAAGTTTTAAAAACGGCTGTTCCTATCAGGACATTGCCGTAGTGATGGGATGCCCTGAGAACACAGTTAAAACACGTATGTTTCACGCACGCAAACACTTGGCCGAGCATTTGATATGTAAAGGATTTAATCCTGCTGACATTGAATGGGGGCGTAAGGCAACTCGAGTTACATAACGCTACTATGCGCCCTACGTTAGGTGGTTTGTCGGAATAAATCTACCAAGATTGCGCCGGATTTTTGTTTCTGACTAGACTATCTCAAGAGGCACATAGTCATTCTACGTAACGATTGAGATCGTTTAGTCAGGAGCAAAAAGACCAGTAAGGTTGGTAGAGTTGTTTCGTCAAATCACCTTAGTCCTTGAATATAAACAAAAACCCTGAACCGTTAGAGGTAACACCATGAATAAACAGTTAGTTATTACAATTTTTTTCTTATTAGGCTTAACAGGCTGCGCCACCAGTCCTCATTCTTTCTCGCCACCTGCAATCGAGCTACCCAAACAGTTTGTTGAAAGACAAATCCTTGTCACCTTGCCAGATGCGACTAAACCACAGTGGAAACAAATTGCTAAGTTGATTGCTCAAGACTACGAACTTGAACTATCCGGTGAATTTCCATTAACTTCAATAGCTGTCAATTGTCTGGTTTTTAAAACACCTGAAAAACTTATTATGTCGGTACTTTTGCAACGCTTACGATTGGATAGCCGCATAAGTTGGGCACAGGAAAACCTCATTTTTGAAGGCCTACAGGCAAGTTCTGATAACGTCTATACCGAACTGAGTTACGCCCCAAAATTAATGCATGTCTCCGCAGCACATCGTTTGTCAACCGGATTAGGTGTGAAAATTGCCGTAATTGATACGGGTGCAGATATAAAGCACCCTGATTTGCAAGGTCGCATTATCAGCATTACAAATTTTGTCGAAGGCGGAGAGTTGAGTTTCTCAACCGACCAACATGGTACTGCTATCGCTGGGATTATTGGTGCGCAGTCTGATAATGGCATTGGAATTGTCGGCATTGCACCAAAATCTGAAATTGTAATCATGAAAAGCTGCTGGTACAGTCAACAAACGGGCAGTGAGGCAAAATGCAGCAGCTGGACGTTAGCCAAAGCAATTGATGCTGCCATTAATAAAGGTGTAAAAATCATCAACCTTAGTCTGGCTGGCCCTCATGATAAATTACTTGAAAGCTTGCTGGATAAAGCCAATCAGCGTGGCATAACTATTGTGACGGCCAGCCTGGATAAATTATCTGAGCCGGGTTTCCCTGCAACTTTGAACTATGTGATTCCTGCCGTCAGTTCTGATCCCAAAGGGACTGTTATCTTGCCAAAATGGTTATCTCAACTATCGGCAGTGGTTGCTGCACCCGGTGTAGAAATTGTCGCCACAACACCGCATGGAAATATGACATTTTGACAGGTACTTCAATGGCAGCAGCACATATCAGTGGTACTGTCGCGTTGTTGCTGGGATATGATCCAGCATTGAAACCAGAAACCATCAAGCGGTTATTAATAGAAGATTCGATGATTTCAAATCAATATCGCTCAATTGATGCGTCTCGTGT
>JAUXDP010000114.1 GCA_030618325.1 Methylococcaceae bacterium
TCATGGGTGATGTCCGTTGCGCGAAAAGATTTTGATTACTGGGGTTTGTGAATTTCCACACGTCGGTTAACTGCAGCAAAAGGATTCTGCCCGCTAAGAGGGGAATATTCGCCTTTTCCAGAAATCATCATACGATTACGGGCAATACCATGTTGGTTAAAAAGATATTGCTTGATAGATTGTGCGCGTCTAAGGGAAAGCTTTTGATTGTATTGAGCACTACCGCTAGCATCAGTATGGCCTTCAATGACAATATTCTCATTGACTAAATCTTCACGAGATAGCATTTTTCCCAGCTCATTAATATAAGGACGGGAAGCGCTGGTTATTGCATCAGAATTAAAATCAAATTTAATCGGCAAGCCAATCCCAACAGATTCGGCTAATTGTTCAGAACTCTCTGCAAGATCCGCTTTTGCTTCAACTTGTGGTGTAGATTCAACAGGGTCAAAACTGATTGAGCGCATTTTCATCCGCTGTGGTATTGTGGGTTGCCCCGATGCTTTAGGAAACAACAAATTTGCCATTTCATTTGCAGAGGGTACATGGTTGTACATTTTGACATCTTCTGCCACAGAAACAGTTGATACTTGCATTGAAATAATGGCTAGTACAGCACTACATAAACTACTGGCTATGGGTGTTCTTCGGTGATGTAAAGTGTTTTCTATGTTCATGGTATCTTCCTCTTTTATAACGTTGTTTTATTGTTTATATCAGTTGTAATTGATTATTTGTGCTCCCAACGGGTTACGAGTCCATTGGTATCAAAGAATACTACTTGGGTCATAAATTCGAGTGATTCTCCCCATGGGCCACTTGTGGTACCTTGGCAGGTATAACACTCTCGGCCCCATGCGGCTCGAACTTGTTCCGTTGTCATGCCTTTGGCAATCATGCCTGATTGGATTAGTTGAACCATTTTTGGGTCCCATTCGGGATGCTGAGAAATATAGTCCACACGACGTACTGGTGCAGTTTCACAAGCTGTTATCATTAGGACAACAAGAGCTAATAACATCGATTTATTCATTACTGATCTCCCTCATTTAAAGCTGCTTGATTTGAAGATCCTGTCAACACTTTGAATTCAGCACCTGCAATTGAAAAATCCTGGTCTGCGTTAGCAGTGAATTCTCCATCGTCTCCCAGTGGGAATGTGTCAGCAGATATTGGGGTTACAGAGGCAGCTGCACGGATTTTGTCAACTCCAACAGGCGCTCCGACAGTGAGATTTACAGGCGACCCTTTAGGTGGTATTCGGTATACTTTACCGGGTCGTACGAAATTGTCGTTTTGATAAGGATTTGGAAGCAAGGTAGCCATTTTGCCAACAGAATTGACCGTGACGATACGTACGAACATGGGCTGTGTTACCTCAAAAAAGATTTCCATCGGTTCTCCAATCGAAAATTCTTGTTTGCTCGTCCATACTTTTACTTCCCCCATCACCGCCTCTACCTCTTCTACTTGGGGTTGAAAAGTGCTAGCTGGAGTGTTATCCACTGGTGGTTCAACATTCAAAGCTACAGAACGTGGGTTTTTTTGGTAAGTATCTATCATCGCGTTAACTTGTTTACGATGTACCTGGGTTTGAACATCCAGAGGTACATTTTCAAATAGCGCCAGATACAGTTCCTCACTAACTGGTTGGCTACTTTGCAAGTTGTATTCAGTTTCAATTTCTGCAATAGCATTTTGGGTTTTTGCGTCCAGTTGGCCTGTAATTTCTACGTCTTTATTAAAGAGATAGAGAAATTCCTGGATTTTCGCAATACGGCCTGCGGGCTTCAAGCTATAAAACTCTTCTCGAACAGCATCCAATACAATGGAGTCAGGTCCACTGCTAGGCAATAATCTCCAGTAGGGTATTTTTTGATATTTTCCAATTACCTGGATCACACTGAGCTGAACCAGAAGACGAACTGCTGCATGACGCCCTTGAACTTTCTTGATGTTGCCACGTAAACCTAGCGTTTGACCGTAGACGGTAAAACCCAACTGATCTACTCCCACGCCTTTATGAACGCTGATAGTATTAACGGCCTGAATAAAAGGGATTCCCATAAAAGTTTTGAAATCCAGTAGATTAAAATCAAGGGTGATACGAGCTAGAGAGTTTTTTCGGGTATCGTCGAAGTCAAGTCCCATAGGGATTCCTAGTTCTTCGGCACTGCCACTGATATCGAAACCTTCCTCTTTAGTAACTAGTCCTCGATCAAACTCAGTTAAACCTCCGACTAGCACAACATTTGGCAATATCTTGTCACCCCATTCAGAATAACCGGTTTGAGCAGTATTTAGCATAAATTCAGGGTCATAAGGGATATAGAAAATTTCTCCACCAAAACCGTTCAAAGTGCTTTTCACCATTTCTGAAATATCCTGGGGAATTTCACCTTGGGTCGGTAAGGAGGTACCCGTCCTGTCAAACACCGGCTTGGACATTACATATACTGGACCTCGCCCATAGATTAGATTTGCCTTTCCTAATTGCCTGACAGCCTGGTTAAAGATAGTGGTTTTAACTTCAGGTAGAGTGGTGTTTATATCTACATCTACATTTTGAGGGCTAAGGCCACATGCGGTGATAAGGCTGGCAAAAACAAAAGCTACAAATATCTTGAAACTTATTGTTATGTAGTGTGTTTTAAAATTCATAGGTCTTGACCGGTTTAGCGTGAAATAGAGTTGGAATCTCTGATTTCAGATGAATTAATGATGGTAGTTCCAGGTGCGATTTTACTTCCAATACCAAAAGTGATGTTTCCTTGGCCATTTTCACCCTGAGAAATAACGGGGCGTGAACTATTCAGCCCTTTTTTGGCCCGAAGCTCTGCGCCTTTAGCCTTCATGAGAATGAAAGGAATATTAACTGTTCGTTTCAAATCATCATTTATCGGGTCATCAAGCGCTATTCCATCATCAAGATCATTACTGTAGGTGATTCCTGGAACAAGCATAATGATGAAGGCTATGAGTAGGTTGTACCTGTGAATTATTTTCATCGGATATCTCCATGCATGTTACTTGAATATGATGGAGCCTTGTTGTGACTCGTCTGTACCAAACAGGCTGCCAGTACCTAAAACATCAACTGCCACGTTTGTGGAGTTTTTGATGTTCGCATTATTGACAACAGTAACGCCATTCAATGGCTTTGAAATCTTAATGGTCCCTTGATTAGCTTTTCCACCTATAGCAACATTCGAAGAATTTTTTATAGTGGCGTTATTGACGATAGTCGAATTATTGAGATTGGTATCTTTGGCTACAACACTACCCTGGTTGGCCTCAGCGTTTCCAGTCACCCCTATACTTGTGTTTGTGGAGTTCTTTATATTCGCCTGGTTAGATATAGCTGAATTATTGACTGTGCTTCCCGCAGAAAAAGCACCTATTGGGATAATGAGCAGGCCTAATGTGAGGGTTGTCAAATTAAGTGATGTGTTCATTTTTTATACCTTAATGTCTTTAAGAGGAGTACTTTTTTATTTTCAGTCTGGATTTTTTTAAGTCGATATTTAGATTTAAAATAGTGGCCGCTTATGACCTAGCGACCACTTCTAGCTGAATAGCCTGCTCTGTTTATTTGATATCTATAGAGCCTTGGTTCGCTGTAGCATCTCCATAAACACCGACAGCAAGGTTTTGTGAATTTTTGATTTTAGCTTTATTAGTAATGGTCGAATTTTTGACTTTTGAACCCTTGATTGCAATGCTACCTTGGTTAGCTTGAGCATCTCCATAAACACCGACAGCAAGGTTTTGTGAATTTTTGATTTTAGCTTTATTAGTGATAGTTGAATTTTTTATTTCTGATCCAGCAGCAAATGCTTGTGCAGAAACAACCAAACCTAGTGCAGATACTAATAATAATTTTTTCATTTGTAATTCCTCAAAGTAAGTTAATTTGTTTATTCTTGTGAGCCATTATTTCAGGCTCACCCAGTATAAACGAACAACTATTATTTTTTTTTCAGAAAACTTAAATTATTTTCGATTTGTTGAGTTTTTCAGCAATTCTGGAATATAAGGTATGGGGCTTTTTCTTGGTATTCTTGGGTCTAGGCATAATAGGAGCTTCAATATACTAATGTTTACATGCCTGTAGCGAAACTTTGCTTGGTTGATTCTGGAAAAATCAGTTACTCATTGAGTCTTGCGAAATCTAACGATTTCTAATTACATTCAAAAAATGCACACTTAAACTACTACTGAAGCTAAAGGTTTTTAAATTTCAATTCCACTTTCAACTGGTTTTTCTAGTTATATAAGTATATGGCCTCATACCACTTCAGATCTCAAACTAAATCGCGGCAACCTTTGCCATAAAATAATATATTTTATAATTTTTTTGTATGTAAAAGACCACCTTTTATATAGAGTGTTATTGTAGGAAATTGCGTACATTTTGGGCGTTATGAAAATCCACTCTGAAAATTACTTCACATGAATCCCCTAAGCTGCTCCATTTAGGTGTTAGGTAATGGGGTGATGATTTTTTGTACTGATTTAAAATTAATCTTTTTTAAAAATATTTTAAGAAAAGAACACCTTCCTCCTTTAGTTTGTTCTTATATCTCCTTCTGTACAAGGGTTTTAGACTGTGATAGATTCCTACAGAATATTAAATGAAGCTTAAAAGTTTAATATTTAGTAAAAGATTTGATGAGCAAAGGGTGTTCAATTAATGAGCAAGTGTAATGAAATCACCTTTATCGACTAATTAGATTAACAAAAAAGGAGGACATATTTATAAACTTAGACACAAAATCATTGTAAGCGTTAGCTTTCAATTTTGAGACAGAGGTTTTGTTGTTTAAGTTCCTGAAAGAAAAAATGCTTACATTATTCAATAACAAAAATTAATCGGAGATAATAATGAAGATTAAACCGTTAAGTGCCGCTTGCCTCCTGGTGACAGGGATGGTAGCGGGCACCGCAAATGCGGCGATGCTGGGTCTCGATCTTGAGAACCCAACGATCCGCTACAACAATACCGGAACAGCAGTGTATGATGCAGGAACCGGACTCTTAAAAATAAATGCCGATCCGTTGTTTTTTCTTAACGACTCATTGGCTATTGTTAATCAAGCCAAGTCCTTGGAAATTCAGTTTAAGGTAAACAGCGATGGCACACTTAATTCAGGTGTGACGGGTGATGACCTTGTAATTACTGGAGAAATTGATGCTGATAGCGATGGCACCGTTGATTATTCGGGTGTTTTACTAACGGCTGAAGTTTCCAAATTTGGTTTTGCTGTGCCTAAACCAGGGCAAACGACTAACTCGTTTGAAGCTGGTTTTACGATTACAGGCGGAAGTTTAGCACCTTTATATGTAGGTAAAGATCTAGGACTTTTCCTGGCTACGGAAAGTAATGGTAGCGCTGTCCCTTTTACGGGCGATTTTAGTCTAGATTGGAATGGTGGCGCTAAAGGTAATGTTGGGGCAATAGATCAAGAAGGTATGCCTTGTACAGGTAGTATTGGTGACTACGTCTGGTTTGATTACAACGAAAATGGTGTGCAAGACTCTGATGAACAAGGTATCGGGGATGTTTTGGTCACACTAAAAGACAGTTCTGGTACTACTATTGCATCGACACCTACAGCTAGCAGTGGCATGTATATTTTCACTGAGCTATGTGCCGGGGATTATACCGTTACTGTTGATCCTTCAACCTTACCTCCAGGCTTTAACGTTAAAACTTATGATCTGGATGGCGTAGCTACACCAGATACTACGGCAGTTACCTTAACCGAAAATGATGAAGCGGTACTTAACGCAGATTTCGGATACAAAGGTAATGGATCCATAGGTGACACAGTCTGGTTGGATACCAATGGCAATGGCATACAGGAGGCTGGTGAAGATGGCCTTTCTGGAGTAACAGTAACACTAGAAGCTGATATTGACGGCGATGGTGTTAAAGAATTTGTCAGAGAAATGACCACAGATTCAGATGGTTTCTATTTATTTGGAATGTTGCCAGCAGGTGACTTCAAAATAACGGTTGATCCGACAACTTTACCAGATGGCGTTGATGAAAATACCTTCGATGTCGATGGCAATAAAGATGGTATGGCAACTGTAAACCTGACACCGGGTGAAGACGATACAACAGTTGATTTCGGTTATAAAGGTTCGGGTGCATTAGGTGATACAGTTTGGTTAGATCTTGATGCAGATAAAACTCAAGATGCTGATGAACCTGGTATATCTGGTGTTACTGTCAAGTTGGAAGCTGATACCAATGGTGATGGCGTCGTAGATTTTACGGATACTGCTGTAACTGACGCTTCTGGACGCTATATGTTCAATAGTTTGCCAGCAGGGACTTATAAAGTTACCGTTGATGCTAACACTCTACCTGCAGGATTGGATCAAACATTTGATCTTGACGGCACTTTGGATGATATGGCAGAAGCTGCATTACCAGCGGGTGGCAGTCGTCTTGATGTTGACTTTGGTTATACAGGACTGGGTAGTCTAGGTGATTTTGTCTGGTTGGATCTCAACAATAATGGCAATCAGGATGCTTCTGAGCCTGGGTTGGAAGGTATTCGTGTGGTTTTGACCGGCGATATCAACAATGACGGCGTTATTGATTTCACACAGACTGATGAAACAGACGGCAATGGTATCTATGGTTTCGGTAACTTACCTGCAGGTCAATATACCGTTACTGTTGATGATGCAACGTTACCAACAGGATTGTCACAAACTTTCGACTTGGATGGTACGTTAGATGATAAAACCACAGTTGATTTAGCATCTGGACAGAATGATCCACGTCTCGATTTCGGTTATACCGGAGAAGGGATGATTGGTGATTTAATTTGGCGTGATAATAACGCTAATGGTACTAAAGAAGACGGTGAAGACGGTATATCCGGTGTTAAAGTAACCTTAATGGGTGACTTGGACGGAGACGGTACTTTTGATTTTAGTATCGATACGGTAACCGGCCCAACAGGTACATACAGTTTCCCTAACTTGCCTCAAGGCAGTTATAAAGTAACTGTTGATCCTGCAACATTACCGGCAGATATCAATCCTACTTTTGATTTAGATGGTATAGATACCCCAAATAAAGCGTTATTAGATCTTGGTTCTCAAGAAACTAATTTGACAGCTGATTTTGGTTATCGTCATCTTGGTAGAATCGGTGACCTGGTCTGGTTAGATGAAGATGGAGATGGAATCAAAGATCCTGACGAAAATGGTATTTCAGGTGTCAATGTAACCTTGATGATTGACGCCAATTCTGATGGTTCATATGAGTCTAGTATCGACACAACCACTGATGGTTCTGGAATATACGACTTCCCAAATCTGGCAAAAGGTACTTATAAAGTAACTATTGATCCAAGTACATTACCTGCAAATGTTAACCAAACTTTTGATCTGGATGGATTAGGTACACCTAATCAAGCCATATTGAATCTTGGAACAGACCAAACCAATTTAGATGTTGACTTTGGTTACCAAGAAAGCACCGGTTCCATCGGTGATACGGTTTGGATAGATAGCAATGGCAATGGTGATCAAGACGATGGTGAAGAAGGCATTCCAGGTGTTAAAGTGACGTTGATGGGCGATACCGATGGCGATGACAACTTCGATATCAACATTGATACCACCACTGATGCATCTGGTTTGTACAGCTTTGATAACCTGGCAGCGGGTTTCTATAAGGTCACTATTGATCCGGCAACCTTGCCTGATGATGTAGTACAGACTTATGACCTGGATGGCATTGATACGCCAGACAAAGCTGAACTGGATCTTGCTCCTAATGAAAACAATGAGGATGTTGATTTTGGATATCGTAAAGAAACCGGGAAAATTGGTGATCAGGTTTGGTTAGATACCAATGATAACGGTGTTAAAGACGATGGTGAAGAAGGTATCGCAGGCGTCACAGTCAATTTGATGGGTGATGTTGATGGCGATGGTACTTTCGAGATTAACGTCGATACCACAACTGATGCATCTGGTCTATACAGCTTTGATGATCTTCAAGCAGGTTCATATAAAGTGACTGTTGATCCTGACGGTTTGCCAGATGATGTTGAACCAACTCATGACCTAGATGGAACAGATACACCCAACGTAGCATTGTTGACTTTAGGTGTGGCTGAAACCAAGCTGGATGTTGATTTTGGCTATAACACGGTGGACTGTGTTCCTGAAGATATCTCTTGGGTTGATTTTGAAGGCTTAACCTCCAAGAAATGGGCGATCCTGAATAATGCCCCTGGCTTGATTGGTTGGAGTACTGATAACCCTAATCAACACATCGAGGTTGGACAAGAAAGGAACTATGGTGGCAAAAGTAGCAAAAACTACGTCATAGAACTGGAAGCAAATGATTGGGATCCTTCCAATCTGTATCTAGATATTGATACCAAACCAGGTCAAATCTATAAATTTGAACTGGATTATTCTGGTAGAAAAGGATTTAAACCAAGTGGTATCAAGGTTATCTGGGATGGCAAGGTTGTCGATAAACTGACCAGCAATGGTAAGTTTAGATGGTCACACCATACTTACTACCTTGAAGGTACAGGTGATACTGTTCGTCTTGAGCTAAAAGCAATGGATAAGAATGGTTATGGCGGTGTTCTGGATAACTTAGATGTGTCTGCAGTTTGTGATGAAGATCCCGTTGATCCACCTACAGATCCGGAACCACCACTGGCCTGTAATGCAACGGATGCACACCGTGACCATTACAATGTTTGGGGGGGCGGCGGTTATGCCTTCATCTACAATGGCTATCCATTTTTGATTGAAAATGGAAGATTCGAGGAGAGTGACGATGGGTCAGCTATGCTGACTGGCACACTGAAGTATGCTCAAAACCATAGTAATAAGTACAAAATGGAGATCAAATTTTCTGGTAAAACAGATGATGTGAACAACCCATTTACTAATGGATTGAAAAGTTCTGCGTACTCACAAAATGGTGGGCCTGTTGATGTTGATACATGGCAATACTACAAGAAATTCTCAGGTAAGTTGACTGGGTTTGACCGTAGTAAAGGCAATGTACTGGAGCTTTTTTCTAAAAAAGGCATGTCGGTGCAAGTCGGTGATGGTGCCACGCAATGGAATGTTGACTTTGGTTTGGGCCATTGGATTACCTACAAGAAATATTATTGGGGTAAGAAGGTCCATTATGGCAAAGGTGACCTTAACGTTAATCTGCAGTGTGATTAATTAGTTGAGACTGATTCTGCCCTGACAACCTTGCCAGGGCAGAATCTCTATCTCGTAAGAGGTAGGTAATATTAAGAAGTAATTAACTATTGAGAATATGGAGAAATATATTATGAAAAAATATGTGCTATTTTTACCTTTATTGTTTTTATTTGGAGCTAGTTCTGTTTCAGCAGTGGGTTTACCCGCACCATTAGGTTTGAAAACTCAATTCCCTGATTTGAATACACAGGGTTTAGAAGTCAATTTTGATGCTCTATCAGGCGTAGTTTTATTAGAGGCTGGAGCAAATACAACTGCACAATTAACAGCGTTTGATGGGGATTCAGGGACGCTTTATGTACCAGGTTTCTTTAACTATAAGTTATCTGGAAATGTAAACGATTTGTCTGCCATAGACTTTTCAGCATCAACTAACGATAATAAGG
>JAUXDP010000168.1 GCA_030618325.1 Methylococcaceae bacterium
TCAGCTATATACAGTTCTTTTTCCATCATCCTAGAAAAAGCAGTTGCCCACGGTTTCTAGCACAAGCTCTTGATTCCACAGCACTTCACAGATAAATACTCCTGCATGATCTGCATTCACCACATCCATGTGGTTCAAAAAAATACACCTACTTAACCTATGGGTGAAGCTAAGTTTTTTTTAAAGCACTGTGAAACCAATATCTTGCACTATAATTCCGCATTCAACTGATTTTTCTAGGATAATTGGTCGGGTTAACAAGTAGCACAAATTCTGGATAATCATTCAGAATATATAGGGGAAGGATAGAATTTCGCCCATTTTTTTCTCTAACTATCAAGAACCAATCAACGGCTAATTATATCCGTTAACTGGACAATACCATCTACCGTTTTAGAAATTTCATCTTCGTTATTATATATCCAAAAAGAAATGCGCAGCGATGCCGGTACGCATAATTGATCATGCAATGGCTGAGCGCAGTGGAACCCGGAACGGACACAAATACCGTATCTATCACTTAAGCCGCGCGCCAAGGTGTGTGGAGAAAGCCCTTTAAAATTGAGGCTAAAGGGGCCGCCCGATGTTTTATCCACAGCACCCACAATACAACCTGCGGGCAACTTATTTTGAATTTCCTGTAACGCAAATTGTGAGAGTTGAGTAAACGAGGCATGCACTTCATCCATACCAATATTCATCAAAAAAGTGATAGCCTTTGAAAGCCCAACCACGCTTTCAATAGCTGGGGTACCCGCTTCAAACTTCCAGGGCGCATTTTTGGGGATATATGTGCCATCAGCACTCACCTCCTCAATAGTCGATCCCCCTTTTAAAAACAAGTCCATTTCTTCTAATAACTCCGCTTTACCAAATAATACGCCAACGCCTGTTGGTGCTCCCAGCTTGTGACCACTAAACGCCAGGAAGTCACAATCTAATTCGAGCACATCGATGGGCAGATGGGGGGCTGATTGCGCAGCATCGACCAACACTTTGGCTCCATACTGATGCGCTAATACACTGACTGCCTTTATATCAATAATATTGCCTGTTACATTTGATATTTGTGAAAGGCTAATCAAACCAACATCATTTTTTTCCAGCTCTCGTTGAAGCTCTTGCAAGTCGATCTGGCCGGCAGCATTTAGAGATAGTCGGTAAACTTCATCGGTCCAGGGTAAATAGTTCGAGTGGTGTTCAGCATAACTCGAAATCACACGCCGTCCTTTCCTGTCAAAATTATTAGCGATCAAGTTTAACGCTTCAGTGGTATTTCTTAAAAATACAATTTCATTAGGTTCCGCATTAATGAATGCGGCAACAATATCCCGGGTACCTTCATAAGCGTCGGTTGCTTCATCACTAAGGAAGTGCACCGAGCGATGAATATTAGCTGTGTGCTGGCTTAACATCTCATGCACAGCATCGATAACACACTGAGGTTTTAAGGCCGTGGCAGCACTATCGAGGTATATCAATGGTGACCCACTGGGCGATGTTCGATTTAAAATAGGGAATTGTGAAGTAATTTCTATTTGATCATACATGTGTCATTAACCTATTAACCTTAAAGGCTACATATTTTCCGCTCGCTTCAGGCGTAATAAAGGCACTTTCCTTGATGGATGGTTTAAGTGAAGTGCCAAGAAGTTCGGCCAAATCTTTAGCTAACGATTTTTTATCAACTTCGTTATTACAGACTATGACCGCTTTAAACAGGTCATTTGATATCTGGACTAATTTAAAATTCAAGATATTTTCATAACCAAAAAATAAATTTTGCAGATCTCTTGCTGTTACCAACTTGCCTTTAGACGTGATAATGCTTTCTTGTTGTCGACCAAGAATTTGAATAACTCTAGGCAGATTATCTTCTTCCTGAGATTGAATTGCCACACCAATATCGCCAATTTCATAGCGTATAATCGGCATTGCAAAGTTGGTTAAATCCGTAACCACAATTTTACCTGGTTTTCCTTTTTCTACAGGCTCGTTATCATCATCCAGGATTTCTAAATAGACAAGATTTTGATAAACCATGATAGCATCATCATTTTTTTCCGAGCAACCAATGGCGCCCACCTCTCCGGTACCGTATACATTGATAAACGGTGCGAAAAAAGCATTGGATATCTGTTTTATCATTATTTCAGATGCCAGGCCGCCGTATGGTAAAACGGCTTTTATTTTACTAAATTTTAAATTTCGCTCCTTAGCTCTCTTGGCGAGCCAAAAGAGGAAATGCGGCAACCCTCTTAACACCTCAATGTTCTCATCTAAAATCATATCCAGATAATTATCCAGCTGTTCCTTCATTTCATCCCAGGAAGCAGCTTTGACGGGAAGCAGTGTTTTTCTATTTAACAATATTTGTCTTTCAATACGTCCTCGCAAATCAGAAATACTGGTCTGACTAAAGATGCTTTTATTATTGATACTCCAGATTATATACTGAAACAAAGGTTCTGGCCCTTCATCCGCCAGGCCACAGATAATGTTACAGGCATGCGGTGGCACATCAATGCCGGGTTTACCCAGGGGCTGGCCGATGGCAATGTTTAAATTTAGATGTTCTGCAGCCCGCAGGTGATCTCTTTTATTGAAATCAGTGACCACTGTCATCCTGTCAGTAGTACCGGCTGATGATAAATATTGCCAATTGTCTTGCGTGCCCTTGACTGTGATTTTATCTGGGAAACCAGAGCAATAAACAAGTTTATTGGTGACGGGTATTTTTTTTAATGTTTGTACCGCATTTTCGGGGACGATGCTATTCACATCTATGCCTGCCTCGACAAATACCTCTTGCCAATATTCAACATCTTTGCCCGCAGTTTTAATAAGGGTAGCGAGTTTTTTATGTTGAAACTTGCTTCTTTGACGATCATCGCTGTTTTGAAAGCGAAGCATTTCCTTATACAAACTCCAAAAGTTTGTGCTTGAACATAGCTCGACTAATGGAAAGACTATATTGGAAAAAAGAAATTGTTTAATCATTACTATCGTTACCCTTATATTCTGCTTTCGCTTGACAAATTTAATAGGATTAAGCGATAAACCCAATGGTAGTATAGAGTTGATCCATGGAGGCTGTGAAAGTATTTGGTTTTCCCCTTTGAAAAAGTTAGCGCGTCACTGCGTGGCTCATGATAGATTTTTGGGATTCCATGCCACAAAACGGATTCGCCACGTGTAAATCGATTGCTCTGGCCGCCCTGTGTCCACCTTGACTATGCATAAAGGCCGCTTCGTCAAGGCTCCCGCAAAGGGCTTTACGGCTCTCATCAAACAATTATAGCTCCCTTGCTGCTGTTTGCTTGGTTTTGGTTTGTGCTCTTTATCAAGCACGGACTATCAATCTATTCGATATTGATAGTGTAGGCAAGTGAATATTAAACGAAATAATTAATTTTTCCTATTGTACTTTAGTACAGTAAGAACACCGTTGAGACTGTGAATGTATTGCTACATCAGGTAGGCTAGAAGATATTCTTCGTACAGGCTATCCAAAGAGTTACTGTCCAAAATTTTCACGCATAATCCTGATTTTTTTTAAAACAATTACTTTGTTAGTTATATTGATTATCTACATTTAATAAAATCACTTCAATTTCCTCTGTGATTTCTTCCTGACGGAAAATCTGGCTTTTTTTGTGTATTTTTTCGGTTGTTTCATCCAGGTGTCTGACCGCATTATCCAGATGTTGCAGACGTTGGTTATTTTCGTTAGTTAGAGAAGTGTATAAAATATCTTGCAGAGAGCTAAGTATATAATGTTCAACCAGTTCGAGTAGAAACTGAGGTGGTTCCAGATTTAACAGGGGTTCAACTTTATAAGTAGTGTGCTGAAAGGAATCATCATTAAAAGGTGGTAAAAGTGACTGTAAACTCGTTTCTATATGCACGTCCCGATGAAATAATACTGATAGACCAAATACCGGATGTTGCTCTTGTAGTTTGCTAAGAACATTACTCAGATTTTCCAGTATGTGACTGATTTCATCGCTGCTATTGGCCCCCATTAATTCAATGAATGGAATCTCACTGTTATGTAGCCGGCTACATAAACGATGACCTACTGCAATAACGATGTCAGCAGAGAGTGACAATAGCGGGGCAATCAGACTTTCGTTAAAATTACCGCAAAAACCTCTTTCGGAACCCACTACAATAATGACGTTTGGGTGCTTCGCTTCTAAATCGGGCAGGCCGGGATAAAACCGCAAAAAATCAGCCGCAACAGTTTCAATATGCTGGACAACAAGCCTTTGTGCTTGCCGATACTTTGTCAGTTTGTGTATTTCCATGAAAGCCATATTCTTAAGGGAATGTAGAATGCTACGAATTTCCTTAAGTTGCTCAATATGCTGCTGCAGAACGTGACTTTGACTCATGAAGTGGTTTCTCTATAACTTGATTGACTACCGGATAGCTTATCTGCAAGAAATTGCTGCCAGTGTTGTAAATCACTGTTTAATGTTAATGTCGACTCTTGTATTAGCTGTTTTAACAGTTCTAATTGTGCATTTATCTGAGAGGGTTGAAAGTGGTCTAATAAACCATCGTTATAAGCAATCAGCCAGGCTAACTGAAAAGTACTTGTTTCTAGCATCAGACGATCCTGTTTTAAAATCTCTCTTAGTAAACGTCCGCGTTTAATTCGAGCCTCCATAGATGATTCAAGTTTTTGCCCGAAACGAGAAAAGTTTTCCAGCTCCAGAAATTGCAGGTAATCTAGTTTCATTCTGCCGGCCTGCTCGCGAATCGCAAGATGTTGGGTTTTTCCACCAATTCTGGAGACTGATAGACTGATATCTATAGCTGGCCGGAATCCAGAGACAAATAGATCGCTATTCAAATAAATTTGTCCATCGGTAATTGAAATTAGATTGGTGGGTATGTAAGCGGCTATTTCGCCTTGTTTGGTCTCGACGATGGGTAGTGCAGTCATACTGCCGCCGCCATGTTCGGCATTTAGCCTGGTACTTCGTTCTAGCAGACGGGAGTGAACAAAAAAAATATCGCCAGGATAAGCCTCGCGGCCGGGTGGGCGGCGCAGTAATAATGACAATTCACGGTAGGTTTTGGCGTGAGTAGACAAGTCATCATAAACTATCAGGGTATCATGACCTTGTTGCATCCAGTATTCGGCTAGAGCACAACCAGCAAACGGAGCAATATATCGTAAGCCAGGTAAAGCGGTGGCTTCCGCGACCACGCAAACGGTATAATCCATAGCACCATATTGGCGCAGAAGTTCGATGGTATTAACCACAGTTGAGCGTTTTTGGCCTATTAACACATAAATACAGAATACATTTTTGTCCTTCTGGTTAATCACAGTATCTATTGCTAGACTACTTCGCCCCGTACCTTCATCACCAATAAGCAGTTGACGCTGGCCTTTACCGATTGGAATCAGAGAGTCAATGATTTTAATGCCGGTATAGAGTGGTTCGCGGACAAATTCTCTGGCGATAATAGGAGGGGAGGTTCGTTCCAGGTTGCCGCGCACCACATGAGAAGGTTTTCTCTGACCATCTAGCGGTTCACCAAGTGGATCGATAACGCGACCTAGAAAAGTATCCCCGACCGGTACGCTGAGAACATGTTTTGCAAGATGAACCAGTGTACCGGAGGTTAGCGCTTTAGTTTCGTAAAACAGAATAGCACCAATCAGTTCGCGGTTAAGGTCAAACACCATCGCACGACTACCATCGGCAAAAATCAGAATATCTTCAATGGCGGCAGATGATAACCCTTTAATCCAGGAAATACCATCACCTATAGACACGACAATACCTTGTTCAGTAATACGCAATCCTGGTTGATAATGATTCAGCCAGTCATGCTGTTTTTGCAACTGCCTGCTGTTGGCAT
Organism: Methylococcaceae bacterium; assembly: GCA_030618325.1. Classification (GTDB taxonomy): domain Bacteria; phylum Pseudomonadota; class Gammaproteobacteria; order Methylococcales; family Methylomonadaceae; genus JALSJK01. Next base: position 5,884 of record JAUXDP010000168.1, read on the forward strand.
ATAAATCAGTATCAGAAAGCATCGGAGAACTCCGCAAAACCGCTCAATTCATGCTGTAGACTGGCATGTAATGCCCAGGCACCTATATCAATTTGAAGGCCGGCAATGAGTTCTGGATTTTGACTGTATTGAAATCGTAACGGGTTGTTAATCAGGGAAGTAAAAATTTCTTCTAGTTGTTGTTTCTGGTCGGTGTTTAGCGGGTAAACACTGCTGACATTTAAATCCAGTATTTTTTCGCTATCCAGTGCCTGCAATGACTGTTGACAATCCTCCGGTAGCTGATTTAACTGGCTGAACAGCAAGTTAAACAGACGGGTTTCTAGCTCAGGCCCTGCTGTTTGTTGCAATAATATTGCAGCAAAGCGGGAGCCATTTTGCAGTGCTAATGTTTGTTGATGGCGCTGCAATTCCTGCTGTTGCCGCTGTTGTGCACTATGAGACTTACTACGTTCCTGTTCAAGTTCTTTTTGCAATGACAAAAGTTTTTGCTGTCTTTCTGTTTCCAGTTGCTGATGCAAATGGGTTATGGTGACTTGTTTTTCCTTCTCCCATTGTTGTAGACGATTTTCATAACTGTTCTTGAGATGTTCGGCCTCCTGACGCATCTGTGCCGCTTCGGCCAGTGTCTGGTCAACCTGATGTTTGCGGCGCTTAATCATCTCCCTTACTGGTTTGTAAAACAGGCGCTGTAGTATCCAGACCAGAATCAGAAAATTTATGAGTTCAAAGGTAAAAGTGGACAGATTAAATTCCATTTGGTGTGTCCTGATTAATTAACAATATAAGCTAACAACGGATTCTTAAATAGTACGATGAGTATGATGACCAGGCAGTAAATAGCCAGTGATTCAATCATCGCCAGACCTATAAACAGGGTGCGCATGATGGACCGCTCTGCTTCTGGTTGTCTGGCCAAAGCCTCTAACGCACTGTTAATAGCTTTACCCATCGCCAGCGCTGGACCTAGTACGCCAATGGCTATACCGAGTACGGCAGCAATGGTTGAACCTAAAACTATCATGGTTATATCTGTCATAATTATTCCTGTGAATTTAATTGCTGGGATTGCATTGCGCCGGCCAGATA
>JAUXDP010000066.1 GCA_030618325.1 Methylococcaceae bacterium
AATTGATCCCAGATACTAGCAGCATCGAACGGGCTGTTTAATAGAAAAGTAGCACCTTGTTTAGCTCGATCCAGCATTTGCGTGGTTTCAATAAAATTGAAGTCGTGACAAGCTATAAAGTTGGCTGATTCTATTAAATAAGGTGCTTTGATGGGATCGGGACCAAAACGCAAATGTGATATGGTCTGTGAACCGGCTTTTTTCGAGTCGTAAACAAAATAACCCTGGGCATGGTACTGAGGTTCATTACCGATAATCTTGATACTGTTTTTGTTTGCACCAACCGTACCATCAGAACCCAGACCAAAAAACATCGCGCGTACAACATTATCGGCTTCAATATCCAGTTCTTCGGTATCATCAAGGCTGGTATGGGTTACATCATCTATGATACCGATGGTAAAGTTGTTTTTGGGTTGTTCGGCTTTAAGTTCCTGGAATACACGCGCAGCCATGGCCGGAGTGAATTCTTTACTGGACAAGCCATAACGCCCACCGATTACCAGTGGCATGGTTTTCATATCACCACGCGTAAATGCCTGACTTAACTCAGTAATGACATCTTTATATAAAGGTTCGCCACTGTTGCCCGGTTCTTTAGTTCTATCCAATACTGCAATTCGTTTTACCGAATCAGGTAGTGCTGCAATAAAATGTTTGGCGCTGAATGGGCGATATAGGCGCACACTAAGTACCCCAACATTCTCATTTTCCTCATTCAGTTTTTCAGCTGTAGCAACAGCTGTTTCGACACCAGACCCCATTAAAATAATTATCTGCTCCGCCGTATCTGAACCATGATACTCAAAAGATTGATAACGCCGCCCGGTCACTTCATAAAAACGATCTAAAACTTCGTCGAATATTTCTATAGTGCGTTCATAATATCGGTTGGAACTTTCGCGCGCCTGGAAATAGGTATCGGGGTTTTGCGCAGTACCTCGCATAAAGGGTTTATCGGGATTTAGAGCACGCCTTCGGTGAGCAAATACCAGCTCATCATCAATCATCGCTCTGATCTGCTCATCTTCCAACAGAGTGATTTTGTTGATTTCATGTGAGGTTCTAAAACCATCAAAGAAATGTATAAACGGAATACGCGATTCCAGCGTAACGGCCTGGGCAACCAGTGCCATATCGTGGGCTTCCTGCACACTGTTTGAAACCAGTTGCGCGAAGCCAGTCATGCGTACTGACATGACATCCTGATGGTCACCGAATATAGATAAGCCCTGTGTGGCGAGTGAGCGAGCGGCAACGTGAATGACAGCCGATGTTAATTCACCTGCAATTTTGTACATATTGGGAATCATCAACAACAATCCCTGGGAGGCTGTAAAGGTTGTCGTTAATGCACCGGTTTGTAGCGCACCGTGCAAAGTACCTGCCGCGCCACCTTCACTTTGTAATTGCGCAATGGTTGGAACTGAACCCCATAAATTCTTTTTGCCTTCAGTCGTCCATTGCTCGCAAAATTCCGCCATGGATGAAGATGGGGTAATAGGAAAAACTGCACAGACCTCGTTGATTCGGTATGCAACATAAGCAGCTGCTTCGCCGCCATCAATAGTCACTTGTTTAGCCATTATGCCGCTCCTTTAACTGCATGACCAATCATTTCAATCATATGGATGGCAGCGGTCGGGCACTGCAAGGTACAAGCTGTGCAGCCAGTACAGAGAGATTCATCGACTTCGTAAAACTTCCCTTTACCTAATTTGATAATAGCACCTTCGGGACAAGCGCCATAACAACCGTCACACTCAAAACAGTTACCGCAAGAATAACATCTGCTGGCTTCGTAGGTGGCTTCCTCCTGAGTAAGACCGCCTAATACTTCTTCAAAAGTTTTATTTCTTTCTTCAGCAGGCATGGCAGGTTGTTCTGATTGGTCGGCATCGGTGTTGTACCAGAGATTTAATTCTTCGTGCTCGACAACATGCCCTTTGACGGGTTGTTTATATTGAGTGCCACGTAAATAAGCATCAATATTACGTGCCGCTTTTTTACCATGCCCGGTGGCTATAGTCACGGTTCGCGCGCTAGGCACCATATCGCCGCCAGCAAATACACCTTCCGCTGCCGTCATCATTTGCTCATTGACGGCAACCACACCGTCACTTTGCACTTCAATTTCCGGAAAGGTTACTAATAGTTCGGAATCGATATTTTGGCCTAAAGCAAGAATGACGGTATCGGCTTCCAATATTTCGATTTCGCCAGTGGGTTGTGGTCTCCCTTTCTCATCCAGCTTCATCGCTTCGATTTTAACGCTCTTGTCTTCTATGCCTACAATAGTTTGCAACCAATGAAACTCAACACCTTCTTCCATTGCTTCAGCTGCTTCGAAATCATGGGCGGGCATACTTTTGCGATCACGCCGGTAGATCACCATGGTTTCGGCACCCAGACGTTTCGCAGTCCGGGCTGCATCCATTGCGGTATTCCCGCCACCGTATACTGCGACACGTTTACCCAGTTTCGGTATTGTTTCCAGGCCGACCGAACGCAGGAAAGTCACGGCATCCTGGGCATCACTCTCACTACTTAACGGGATTTCTACCGAACGACCAATATGAGCACCAACAGCTACAAAAACGGCATCGAAATTCCCTGCTTCTTTATCCGCTTTAAGATTTTCAACTTTCTGATTAAGCGTAATTTTTACGCCCATATCCTCAATGCGTTTGACTTCGGCGGCCAGAATATCACGCGGTAGCCGATAAGATGGAATACCGAAATGCATCATGCCTCCGGCAATCGGCCCGGCATCGCGTATTTCCACTTCATGCCCGAGTCGAGCCAGGTGATATGCTGCGGAAAGACCGCTCGGTCCTGCGCCGACAATCAACACACGTTTGTTTGATTTTTCACCGATAATCCTGGGAGTCCAACCCTTTTCAAAGGCTAAATCACCCAAAAAACGCTCGACCGCATGTATGCTCACTGCGCCATCAACGTTGACCCGGTTACATGAAGTCTCACAGGGGTGGTAACAGACCCGACCATGCACAGCCGGCATCGGATTGTCTTCCAGTAATCTATTCCACGCATCTTCGTAACGCTCAGCCTGCGCCAAATCAAGCCAGCTTTGTATGTTCTCACCAGCTGGACAGGCATGATTACAGGGTGGCAGGTAGTCTTCGAATAAAGGAATGCGCCGCTGTAGCGGTCCGGTACCAGTACTCAAACTGAGATCTGGCGGATTGGTCATGTCTTTGTATTTCATGCTGTTTTTAACTCTCAGATACTGGTAATATTTTTATTACTGTTGCTTAATTTCGGAGATACTAAATTAAACCATGCAGAATATAATAGATTTCTAATAATGCTCCAGTAGCCGCCAAATTTCAAGTAAGAAAAAAAATTTAAAGCGTAAAAAATCCTGTCCCGGGAAGTTAAAAATTGCTAAATAACCCTCCCCTCAAATTAATAAATTACTGCCCACGAAAAAAAAATCAAAAAAAGTATGGATAAGTGTATAATCCGTTAGGTATATTCTTAGTTATGTATTGCATGGTATCCAGAATTTTCAGTAGTCCTGTTTGTTTTTAGCCTGTATATTTCCATAAGAGTATTAACATTGAAGTTTTAATTTATTGATATATAGAGGTTTTTTTACATGGTTACAGGAACAGTTAAATGGTTTAACGAATCCAAAGGTTTTGGTTTTATTTCACCTGATGATGGCAGCGCAGACGTGTTTGTCCATTTTTCTGCAATTCAAGGCGATGGCTTTCGTTCATTAGACGAAGGACAAAAAGTAAGCTATGAATTGGAAAACGGCCCTAAAGGCCCCCAAGCAAGTCAAGTAACAGCTGTTTAATTAAACAGTAAGTTATTTTCTAACAGAGCCTCGTAACAATTACGAGGCTCTGCTCGTTTTAGTTCGCCTGGTGTAACTTCTTACACCACTTAACAAGAGATATTTTTTTGAAAAAGATTTTCGTAGGGAATCTACCCGAGAACGCGACAGAGACCTCAGTCACTGAATTATTTTCTGAATTTGGTACTGTACGCTCGATACAACTTATCCAGGACATTTTTTCTGGTAAATGCAAAGGTTTTGGCTTTATTGAAATGGAAGGCCATGATGCAAGAGCAGCTATTGCCGGATGTGACGGAAAGATGTTCGAAGGTAAGCCACTTAAAGTAAAGTTCGAAGATGACCGAGCGAAGGGCAAGGGTAAACGGCGAAGATAATCGCTATTTATGTCATTGTCTAAACAACGCATTAGAGATTTCTACACGCGCACCCAATAAACTTAAAAGCCACCTCCTCAGTACGAAAAAGGGAAAAGAATACTTACATTAAATTTATTTTGGCCCTGCGGCATAGGAATTTTTATGCCCTATCGTTTTGTTGTTTTCTAAATATAGCAAAGGCTCTATTCTCTTTAAATTCGATAAGCTTATTAATATAGTAAAACAATTTGAAAGTCATTAAGGGGAGTTTTATCTGTACGTTATTGGTATCACCCGCCAACACAGAGATGACAGCTGATTTTAATTTTTGTTTGACTGGATGTTGATTTTCTTCGTCTGAAGACATAAATAATTTGTGGAAAGCCGGGCTGTTAAAGCGATAAATAAACCAGCAAAACGCTTTTATCTCCTTTTTTATTGTGCTTTCAAACTGGCCGATGAGTTTTTTACGGTTCTGTGGGTTATCAAGCAACTGATCAACCAGGTCGGCACCACGTGCTGCACTTTGCATCGCTAAATAAACGCCGCTGGAAAAAACCGGATCAACAAATGCGTATGCATCCCCGATAAGTAAAAAGCCCTCTCCTGACATAATATTAGAGTGATAAGAATAATTTCCTGTTGCTTGTGCATTTCCTTCTAAATGGGCATTTTCCATGCGCTTACTTATTTCGGGAATAAGCTGCAAGGTTTGCAGAAAAAACTCATTTAAAGACGTATCGCGGGTTTTTATATAACTTGGCCAGCAAACACAGCCGACACTCATCATGCTATCTTTGAGTGGGATCATCCATACCCAGCCGTGTTGAAACCAATAAATGCTGATATTACCTTCATCTCTTCCATTTCTACGTTCGACATCGTGAAAATGACCAAAGATTGCTGCCATTCGGTGTTGAGGGTTTTTATGCTTACTTTTTAATTGTTGCGCCAAAACTGTATCGCGCCCAGAGGCATCGATGAGATAATGCCCGGTAAATTCATGTTGATTGCCATACTCATCACGCACTAGTAGTTTTTTTACAGAAGAATGCAACTCCGAATCTATGACAATCATGCCTTCTAACGCTGTCACACCTTTTTGTTGACAGTTTTTAAACAAGATTTCATCAAATTCGGAGCGCCTGACTTCATAGGCAAAAGGATGATTTTTTTTAGCGGCTTTAGCAAAATAAAAAGTATCCTGGCCTGGAGTAGATACCAGGGAGTTAAATTCTGCTGCATATTTTTTAATGCCGATCTCATCGACACGACCGAGAACGCCTAATTTTTCCAAAATAGGTAAATTCATCGGCAATAAAGATTCGCCGATATGAAAACGGGGGTGATGAGCCTTTTCAAAGAGGCAAACATCGCGCCCTTTTTGTGCGAGCATACTGGCAATGGTCGTGCCTGCAGGACCGCCACCAATAACCAAAACATCGTAGTGATTTTGATTTGTGTCTGTCATTATTATGTTATTAAATCTCGAAGGCATACTTCGAACTAAAAGAAACTGAAAAAAATACAAAGAACATCAAAATATTAACATGCAATTTAATCAATTAAATCTATCACCCCCTTTACTTAAAGCCATTACCGAGCAAGGTTATGACAAACCTACTCCAGTACAGGAACAGGCTATCCCGTTAATTTTACAGGGCAGAGATATGCTTGCTGGCGCACAGACAGGAACAGGTAAAACTGCGGGGTTTGCTTTACCGCTGTTACAACTTTTATACGACCAGCCATTACCTAAAAAACCTCACCCGATCAGAGCATTGATTCTGACTCCGACCCGCGAATTAGCCAAACAAGTGTATGAAAGCTTTAGAACCTACGGTAAGCACTTACCATTATATTCCGAAGTAGTGTTCGGCGGTGTTAGCATCAATACCCAAATCAAACGCCTTCAACAAGGTTCAGACATTCTTGTCGCAACACCTGGACGATTGCTGGATTTACTATATCAGAAACAAGTCAACTTATCACAGGTGCAATTTTTTGTTCTGGATGAAGCAGATCGTATGTTGGATATGGGGTTTATAAACGATATTCGGAAAGTGATTAAGCAACTGCCCGGACAACGACAAAACCTATTGTTTTCTGCAACTTATTCTAAAGAAATAAGAACACTAGCAGCTCAACTATTAGATGATCCAGTAGAAGTCGCAGTCGCCAGAGAAAATGCGGCGGCTGAATTAGTATCACAAAGCGTTTATGCCATCAAAAAAGAAAACAAACGCGAGTTAATTTCCTGGCTAATTGGTGATGGAAATTGGCAACAGATATTAGTGTTTGTTAGAACCAAACACGGAGCTGACCGCCTATGCAGGCAATTGATCAAGGACGGTATTCGTTGTGCTGCGTTACATGGGAATAAAAGTCAGGGGGCTAGAACTAAGGCACTGGAAGGTTTTAAAGCAGGTAAGGTAACTGCCTTGATTGCCACCGATATAGCCGCACGTGGGATTGATATAGACCAGCTACCTCATGTTGTAAATTACGATCTGCCAGCGGTAGCAGAAGACTATATTCATCGCATAGGACGCACAGGTAGAGCTGGCTCAGAAGGTGAAGCTATATCCTTAGTCTCTCCTGAAGAGGCACATTTGTTGGCGGCAATCGAAAAATTATTAAAAAAACAAATCCCTAGAAATACTGACACAGGCTTTGAAGTGGTTTCACTTAAAGTAGAAAAGAAAGCCAAAACCCAGCCTAAACCCAACCAAAGTAGAAAAAAAAATACTGATTACAGAGGACATAAACCCAAATCTGACTCTCGAAAACGTAGACCTGGGAGCAGCGAACGAAAACAAACAAGAAAATGAGATAAGTAGCGTGGTGCATGCTGATTCATTAGACCTATCATCCTAGAAAAATCAGCTGGATCACGGATTCTAGCACAAGCTCTTGATTCCACAGCACTTCAAAAAAATACCCGCTTAACCGAAAGGGTGAAGCTAAGATTTTTTCAAAGCACTGTGAAACCAATAGCTTGCACTATAATTCTGCGCCCAACTGATCTTTCTAGGATCATGCTACTTTTCACGCTACACTTTTTGATCCTCAAACATAAGAACCTGCCACCTTCTTAGCAATACTCAATATATTGCGTACTGCATATGGTTTCTATACTTTTATATAACAACAGCACGCTACAAAAATAAATCATGGCTGTGTGAAGCAAACCTCACTAATCCCCTTAGCTCATCTGAACAGAACCTTTCAATCCTGAAAATTTGAATTACACTTAAATTTACGTGTCTTTAGAATGTATTTAAGACTATTTCATCTACTCTTCAATTATTTGTGAATGGGGTGGAGAATCTGGAGTTGAGTCCACAATGTATTATATAGATAAAATCTTTATTCAAAAAAACCAAATTAGTAATAATTTGGTGATATTGATCATTATTACTTTATTTTCGAATATTTCGTATGCCATAAATAATGATGCTCCTTATTCAAACCATAATCCACACACAAGTGAGAAAACATATCGAGGCAATCAGAATAAATCACTTTCGGAAACAACTGCTCCAGCTGATAAATACGATATTGTAAAACGGTTTATTAGAAAACTTAATGGCGCGAACCTTGAGAGATTATATAAACCTATAAAAAAACATGCCCTGCAAGGAGATGCAAAAGCGCAATATCATTTGGCGATTATGTATGCGTGGGGCAAAGGGATTAAGCAAGACTTTAAGCAAGCACTCTACTGGCATACAAAAGCAGCAGAAAACGGCTACACCGAAGCACAACATTCCTTAGCCGAAATGTATAGAGATGGTGAAGGTACTCCTCGAAATTATAAAAAAGCGTTCTATTGGTTCAACAAAGCAGCCAAGCATGGATATTATATGGCGCAAATAAACTTAGGCTATTTTTACTTTTTAGGTGAAGGCACTACAAAAAATTATAAAAAAGCAATCTATTGGTTTTCAAACGCATTTGATCAACAAAATAATTCCGCTTTGGCATATCTAATAGCAAAAGTATATTTTGCCACTAAGGATTTCAATCACGCGATTAAGTGGTACACAAAAGCCGCAGAGGGATGGGTTCCTGATGCGCAATACAGTTTGGCCAAAATGTACAATCTAGGCTTAGGAGTGAAAAAAAATGATAAGCAGGCATTGTATTGGTATGGTGAAGCTGCAAAACTTAATAATGCTCTTGCGCAAGTTAATTTAGCAAAAACTTACCAATCCGGTGATGGTGTCGATAGCGATTATAAAACAGCATTTCATTGGTATACAAAGGCTGCAGAACAAGGCAATACAGTCGGTATATTTAATCTGGCAACAATGTATAAAAGCGGCAAAGGAACAGAGCGAAATAATAAAAACGCATTTTACTGGTACTCCAAAGCTGCCAAACAAGGAAATAGCAAAGGAATGTTTAATCTAGCAGTAATGTATGAAAATGGGGAAGGAACTAACCAGGACTATAATAAAGCATTCTATTGGTACTCTCAGGCTGCAAAACGAGGAAGTATTGTTAGTATGAATAGTCTCGGAGTCCTATACGACAAAGGCGAGGGAACCACACAAGATCACACAAAAGCTTTTTTTTGGTACACCAAAGCTGCGGAACAAGGAAACCTTAAAGCCATGTTCAATCTGGCACAAATGTATGAAAGCAAGGAAATGACACAGGGTGAAATTAAGGCATTCTATTGGCATAACAAAGCTGCAGATCAGGGAAATATCAACAGCATGAGTCGATTAGCCGTCATGCATGCCAGAGGAAAAGGAACTGTACAGGATTATAAGAAAGCATTCTATTGGCACTCTGAAGCAGCAGAACAAGGAAGTATTGATAGTATGAATGACCTGGCAGTGATGTACGACAGAGGAAAAGGAACTACAAAGAATTACAATAAAGCATTCTATTGGTATTCTAAAGCCGCTGAACAAGGAAATATCAACAGCATGAATAGTTTAGCTGCTATGTATGACAAAGGGGAAGGAACTGTGCAGGATTACAAAAAAGCATTCTTTTGGTATTCCAAAGCCGCAGAAGAAGGAGATACCGACGGAATGTTCAATCTGGCAGAAATGTATAGAGATGGTCAAGGTATTGCCCAAAATTATAAAAAAGCGTTCTATTGGCACACTAGAGCGGCAGAACACGGGGATTTTGAAGCACTAATAATCGTAGACGAATGGACAGTCAATTACTAGAAACCTGAGATTGACCCTAGAACATTACTTGCTCTCGAATTCTAGGGCGGTCCTAAATACCCAAAGCTTGATTAAAACCACCAACCTCATGAAATTCTTTCAAATCAATACCATAGTCATCCGAGTGTAGTACCTTGTAAATCCTATAATTTTCACCCGCTTGATCTTTTGCATTAGTATCCATATCAATAATACTATTCTGCTGAGCTTGCTTCTGGGCATCCAGCAGTAGCATTACTTTTGGTTTGGTTTTATTTTGACTATTTTTCTCTATTACAACACCTACTTCGCCATTGCTCATTTCGACTAAATTCCCTACCGGATAAATACCTATACAATCAATAAACTGAATAACAAAGTGACTGTCAAAATGACTATTCCTTGCCTTGGTCAGAACATTTACAGCTTCTAGGTGTAACCGCCCTTTTTGATAAACTCGATTGCTGGTAATTGCATCGTATGCATCAACGATTGCAACAATACGAGTATACCGCGTTATCCCCGAGCCTTTTAATCCCCTAGGATAACCTCCCCCATCCAGATGCTCATGGTGCCCATAAGCTACATCCACTGCACCAGGGAAAACCCCTCGAGCAGACATTACTACATCCCTTCCCCAGGTAGCATGCTTTTTCATCACTTGCATTTCTTCATCTGTAAATTTACCTGGTTTATTCAAAATCTCTAAGGGCACTTTCATCTTGCCCATATCATGCAATAAGCCACATATCCCAATATTGTTAAGCTCCGCCACCGACATGTTTTGATAGCGACCTAACATAATAGCCAATAGACAAACATTTAAACTATGCTGGGAAGTATACTCATCTTGATTTTTCAACTGGGTAAGTAACAACATCGCATCTGGATTTTCAATGATCCTGTCAACACAGTCAGACACTGCAGCTTTAGCTCCTTCTGTATTCAGGGTGTTGCCAAAGCGAACATCATCCATTAAATTTTTTACCAGATTACTGGTTTGTTGATAAGTTTTCTGTGATTTTTCAAATGCCTGAGCATAGGCAGTTTTCTTTTTCAGGCTGGCATTTTTTGATAAAGTAGGTCCATGGACTTGTTTTTGCCAATCAGGATCAATAAAAACATAATCACAGACATCCTGAACTGCTTTAATATCTGCCTGGGCTTTAAGATCAAAACCTTCGAATAAAAAAGGAGATTCTTCCCATGGTATTTCCAGTTGACTAACATACATCCCCACTCTAAGTTCATAGACATGTATCTTAATAAGTCCTTTTTCCACCATTCTATAATTAAACCTTTATTTCCGAATCACTTTGTTGATACTCGCGATAATCAATCCGAAGCTTTAATCCAGCAAAACGCCCACCAAATTTAACCAACTCCAAAGTGTTCTTGTCGAACCACAACTTCAGAACCGAGAGTGCACGATCTTCATAACCAGCTTCTATATGCGGTGTTTCCAACCGAAAGTGATATAAATAAACTTCCAATCCATCTTCTTCGGTTTTTTCCAGAGGCTGCCCCAAATATTGGTTGATTAGTGTCTGTTTTGGCAACTGTGACGAAATTTTCAACATTTTATCTGCACTAACCTTTAGCTGGTGCTTGGATTCGTATATATCGCCACTTCCAAGAGAACGTAGAGATGCCTCCAGAAATTTTGGCGGAGCCATATTTAAAAACAAGGAAGAAAGCGAAAAATCAGTCAAACGTTGCTCTTGATTAAATCTTAATGTGAAAAAATAATTCACTTCTGGAAGGGTTAGTTCACCCTGCTCATCGATCTTGCGAAACAATAGTTGCCATTTTTCGCCATGTGGCACAGATTGAATAGAACTGGGTTGCAATTTTGATAAAAAGGTAAAATCTTCACTATAGATCAAAGGTTGCTTAAAGTGCCATGTAAAGTCATCTGCCACAATGACAGAAAAATACTGATCAAATTCATTAAGCTGCATTTTAGTTTGGAACAAGCGCCAATAGACACAGCCAGACATTGATCCTACCGCCAATAAAACAATGACTATACGCCAGTATGATGCGGCTATCTTTAACACTGCCGGACGATCGGTTGGTCTAACAAAACTCTATCCACAAAATTACGATCAAAATGATGCTGTTTACTACAAAATCTACAAGTCACAGTTATCTCTTGCATCACCTGCAAATTTGGTGAACTATTAAACCTAGAAAGATCAGTTGGGCGCGGAATTATAGTGCAAGCTATTGGTTTCACAGTGCTTTGAAAAAATCTTAGCTTCACCCATTCGGTTGAGCGGGTATTTTTTTGAAGTGCTGTGGAATCAAGAGCTTGTGCTAGAATCAGTGATCCAACTGATTTTTCTAGGTTAAATTGAATTGTAGTTGAAAATAACGTAAATGCAGCCATCAATCGCCCAAATTGCTTTTGATAAGAATAGAAATATTATACTACCTGTATTAAAAATATAATTATCGGATAAAAATCATGAATAAAACCAGCCTAATCTCCCAAAATCAGGCTCTACCTGGGAGAACAACACCGATACCAGTTACTAATAAGCACTTCGTTACCGGCAATCCCATTAAAGAACCATTGCCAGAACATCTCAAAAAGGCATTATTTGGTATGGGTTGTTTTTGGGGGGTGGAACGAAAATTCTGGCAAGTCACTAATGTGTACAGTACCGCTGTCGGCTACTCTGGTGGAATAACTCAAAATCCAAACTATGATGAAGTCTGTACCGGAATGACAGGCCATTGTGAAGTTGTACTGGTAATTTTTGACCCTAAAATTGTCCAATATCAGCTTTTATTAGAGCTTTTCTGGGAAAATCACAACCCCACTCAGGGTATGCGACAGGGTAATGACTCAGGCACCCAGTACCGCTCCAGCATTTACACTTTCAATACGAAACAACAAGAACAAGCTTCAACATCTAGAATTCATTATCAGAACCGATTAACTGAATCTGGATTTGGCCAAATTACTACCGAAATCAACCCAGCTTCCGAATTCTATTATGCTGAAGACTATCATCAAGCCTATTTAGCGAAAAACCCAAATGGGTATTGTGGTGTCAACGGGATAGGTGTTGATTTTCTTTAAAAAAATAGACTGTATGCCTCAAATTAACACCTTCACAAGTATTTTTTTCAAAAAAAAAGCGGTTAAAAACCGCTTTCAAATATTTTAGGAAGGATATTCGCTAATAAAAAGCCCATTAATATTGTTCTCTTTATACGAAATATGGGTAAATCATAGCAAAGTAAACATTCTTTTGGAATGTGACATATTGTCGCAGTTAAAGTGACATACTAAGCA
>JAUXDP010000213.1 GCA_030618325.1 Methylococcaceae bacterium
CTGGAAAACAACAATCCAGTTTCAAACAAAATCCATATCGGTACCGCTAACAAGGTTTGAGAGATGGCATCAGGCGGGGTTAAGAACATACCCACAATAAAAGCGCCAACAATGACATAAGGACGTTTATCAGCAAGCTGGGCAGGAGTAGTAATGCCCACCCAAACCAGGACGATAGTAACAATAGGCACCTCAAATGACATGCCAAATGCAAAAAACAAAGTAAGCACAAAATCCAAATATTTGGAAATATCGGTCATCACAGTGACACCTGCTGGTGCCGCGGCGGTTAAAAACCCAAATACCAGAGGGAAGACCACAAAATAGGCGAAAGCCGCACCTGCATAAAAAAGCAGGGTACTGGCAACAAGTAGCGGTAGAATCATTTTCCGCTCATGCCTATACAGTCCTGGCGCAACAAATGCCCAAAATTGATAAAGAATAACCGGGATGGCAATGAAAACAGAACAAACTAATGCTAGTTTAAAAGGGGTGAAGAAAGGTGAGGCCACATCAATAGCTATCATGGAGCTATTTTCTGGCATGTGTTGCGTTAATGGACCAGCAAGATAGGAATAAATCTCGTTAGCAAAGGGGGCCAAGCAGGCAAAAACCAGCAATACACTGATCACCACCCACAATAGACGGTTACGCAGTTCTACCAGGTGTGAAATAAAGGGCTGGCTATCTTCAGCTGAATTATTTTCTGTCATGCTCATCGGCGCCTTGTATATGATCCTTGGCTTCCTGGATAACCCTTTCCTTTAACCGATTGGTAGAATGGCCTGATTGTGCGATATTATTTGCCATCTCTTTGAAATCTCCCAGCTTGTCTTGCTGTTCTTTCAGAGTCTGGCGAAGTTCTTCCGCCCGAAACTCTTCTTTGATTTCCATTTTAACATTATGCACCATATTCCGGGTTTTACCGACCCAGAACCCAGCAATACGCGCTGCTTTTGGTAATCGTTCCGGCCCGATTACTATCAGACTGACCAGACCAACCAGACAAAGCTCCCAAAAACCTACATCAAACATAAGCTTGGCTAAACGTCCTGTTCCTTCTTGGATGTAACCTCTCCATCGAGGGTTTCACCATCTGCTTCGGTAAGTTTATTATCCTTTTCACCATCCTTAACCGCAGAACGAAAACCTTTTATTGCGCCACCTAAATCGCCACCTAAATTACGCAGCTTTTTGGTGCCAAACAACAATACTACTATGACCAAAATAATTGCTAATTGTGTAATACTAATACCCATTTGATAACTCCAGTTGCCGGATCTAGCCGGTTAATATTATTGACTTCGTTGCGCTTTCTCTTCTAATCCAGAAAGCCCAAAGCGACGCTGCAATTCTTGCAAAACATCGTCAGGTCCCAAGCCTTGGTCAGCTAACATTACCATGCAATGAAACCAAAGGTCAGCTGTTTCATAAATAATTTGCTGTTTATCGCCATCTTTGGCAGCAATCACTGTTTCAGTTGCTTCTTCGCCAATTTTTTTTAAAATCTTGTTGAGGCCTTTAGCATAAAGGCTTGCCACGTAAGATTTTTCTGCTGGTTCATGTTTTCGCCGCTCAAGAACCTCAGCTATTTCCTGTAATATTTTACTCATAATTAATGTCGGTGCTACTGGCCTTTACTTCGGTAAATTAGCTTTGGATCTTTTATGACTGGCTCAGAATGTGTTTTTCGCCATTTTCCATCAACCAGTTTTCGGAAAAAACAACTCTCCCTTCCAGTATGACAAGCGATTCCACCCTTCTGTTCCACTTTCAATAACACCACATCTTCATCGCAATCAAAGAAAACGTCTAAAACTTTCTGCTGATGCCCTGATTCTTCGCCCTTATACCATAATTTTTTTCGGCTTCTGGACCAATAAACGGCATAACCCTCTTTGACTGTTGTTGCTAATGCCTCTGGGTTCATCCAGGCAAACATCAAAACCTTGCCCGTAGTTGCCTGTTGTGTGATAACCGGCACTAGACCTCTAGAATTCCAGCGGACTTCGGAAAGCCAATCATTAGTACTCATGTGAGGCGTACCTCTATGCCGCAGCTTGCCATATATTGTTTCGCTTGCTGAATAGTGTATTCGCCAAAGTGAAAAATACTGGCTGCCAATACCGCATTGGCTTTGCCCTTGGTTATACCTTCTGCCAGGTGCTCAAGATTGCCCACTCCACCCGAGGCAATAACCGGCACAGCTACAGCAGAACTGATCGCTTTGGTTAAGTGTAGGTCAAATCCGATTTTTGTACCATCCCGATCCATACTGGTTAGCAAAATCTCACCAGCACCATAATCAACCATTTTTTTCCCCCATTCCAAAGCATCTAAACCGGTAGCCTTACGACCACCATGTGTAAAAATCTCCCAACGATCCGGTTCACCTTGCTGATTGACTTGCTTGGCATCAATTGCAACAACGATACATTGCGATCCAAACCGATCTGCCGCTTCTCTGACAAATTCAGGATTAGCAACAGCAGCACTGTTAATACCGACTTTATCCGCTCCCGCATTTAACATACTGCGAATATCGTCCAGGGTTCTGATACCACCACCGACAGTTAAAGGAATGAATACCTCACCTGCGACCTGCTCCACAACATGACGCATGGTTTCCCGGTCATGATGCGTTGCTGTAATATCTAGAAAGGTAATCTCATCAGCCCCTTCGCGATCATAACGCCTGGCAACTTCAACAGGATCACCTGCATCACGAATATCTACAAATTGCACACCTTTGACAACGCGACCATCATCGACATCAAGACAAGGTATGATTCTTTTTGCTAAACCCATGTTTTTTTTATGAAAATGATTGTGCTAATTTTTCGGCTTCGGCAAAATCCAATGTGCCCTCGTAGATAGCTCGCCCAGTTATTGCCCCAATAATGCCCTCTTCAGCGACCTTACCTAAGGCTTTTATATCCTCCAAATTGGTAATACCACCTGAAGCAATTACGGGTATCCGAATAGCTTTTGCTAACTTTACTGTCGCTTCCACATTGACACCAGACATCATCCCATCTCTGGAAATATCAGTATAGATAATGGCTTCCACGCCATCAGATTCAAATTTCTGCGCCAAATCAATCACATCATGTCTCGATAATTTTGACCATCCATTTATTGCAACCTTGCCATCTTTGGCATCCAGACCAATGATAATATGTCCTGGAAATTCTGCGGCTATATCACTGACAAAATGTGGTTCACTGACTGCTTTAGTACCAATAATGACATATTGCACACCAGCATTAAGATACGCTTGAATAGTATCTTCATCACGGATCCCTCCTCCTATCTGGACCGGGACATCAGGATAAGCTTCAACAATTTCATGAATTATCCCCGCATTTTTGGGTTTACCGGCAAAAGCACCATCAAGATCGACAAGATGAATTCTTTTTGCACCAGCTGCCACCCATTTACCAGCCACAGCAACCGGGTCATCAGAAAACACGGTGTCATCCTCCATACGGCCTTGGCGTAAACGAACACATTTCCCTTCTTTTAAATCAATTGCAGGTATTAGCAACATTGTTAAATAACCTCAGAACGTACCGTCCCATTGTAAAAAATTATCGAGTAATTGTAGCCCTGCAGCTTGGCTTTTTTCCGGATGAAATTGTACTGCAAAAATATTTTCTCGCGCCAAAGCACAGGTAAAAGAATTTGGATAATCTGTTGTTGCAGCATTGACCGCCTTATCAACAGAATTTGCAAAATAACTATGCACAAAATAAAATCGACTATCTTGAGGAATCTCTTTCCACAACGGGTGACTAAATTGTTGGTGCACCTGGTTCCAACCCATATGTGGAATCTTCATGATTTCGCCATCACTATCCACAAGCGGTTCGGGGAAATGAATCACTTCTCCTGGAATAATATTTAAACAACTTGTGCCTCCATTTTCTTCACTCCGAGCAAGCAGCGCCTGCATCCCCAGACAAATCCCTAGCATTGGTTTTCCTGTTTGCACAAATTGGGTAATCACCTCTGCAAGTCCCGAATCATGCAATGCATTCATACAATCACGAATAGCACCTACACCAGGAAACACAACACGATCAGCTTGCAAAATTTCATTCTCTTCGTGGGTTACCCAAACATCAATCGCAGGGGCAACATGCTGCAAAGCTTTTGTGATGGAATGGAGATTGCCCATTCCATAGTCAATAACTGCTACTGAGGACATAAGTTCGTTTATTAAATTACAAGCTACCTTTGGTTGAAGGCATTATGCCCTCCATCCGAGGATCGGCAGTAATTGCCATACGAATCGCGCGACCAAAAGCTTTGAAAATTGTTTCTGCGATATGATGGGCATTTGTGCCCTTGAGATTATCTATATGTAACGAAACCCCGGCATGATTAACAAAACCCTGAAAAAATTCATGAAATAAATCTACGTCGAAACTTCCGATCATGCCTCTTGAAAATTCGACGTTATAAAATAGCCCCGGACGCCCTGAAAAATCAATTACAACTCTGGATAAAGCTTCATCCAGCGGAACATAGGCATGCCCATATCGATAAATACCTTTTTTATCTACTAAGGCCTTAGCAAAGGCCTGACCCAGGGTAATTCCAATATCTTCAACACAATGATGCGCATCAATATGTAAATCACCTTCTGCATTAATATCCATATCGATCAAACCATGTCGGGCAACTTGATCGAGCATATGCTCCAAAAAAGGCACACCCGTCAAAAAATTAGACCTCCCTGAACCATCAAGATTGATTTCAATACTAATTTGAGTTTCAAGCGTATTACGCTCAATTTTTGCTATACGTTGATCCATAAATAGACATCATTATCTTCAAGAGACTAATTTACCACCAAACCGAAAAACCAAGAATTATCTTAGTTAACCTTAAAAAATCAATAGAGTACGACAGCTATTACGAGACAGAAGTTTTCGTTGCACTTTCAAATAGTCTAGTCTTACCCATTTGGTTAAGATAGCTTTTTGAAGCTCTGTGAAATCAACAGCGGGCAGTAGAAATCAAAGACAACTATATTTTCTAGGTTTAAGTTATTTTTTACATTCTACTATGGATTTAGCAAGAACGGTAACGCTTAGGCACAACATCCCGCTCAAAACGTAAGTAATTACTTACAGTCATTTCCGTAATAACCTGCTTTTTTTCTCACGTAAATTTGGCAAACTATCTTACGTCGGATTGAGGGAGGAAACTGCTCTACGCAGTTAAAGACCAAGCCAACCTATTTTGACAATCAGAGTCGCATAGGCAGTCCTTGCCGTAAGACTCTATATTACCCTGAAAAACTATACAGCCTCTGCAGTTCGGGAGGCTCTTTTTCGTTCATGCTCTTGCAATAATTTTTTCCGCAAACGAATTGATTCAGGTGTGACTTCTACCAATTCATCCTCGCCAATAAATTCCAGAGCTTGCTCCAAAGTCATTTTCTGAATGGCTGTCAACACCAGATTCTCATCGGTTCCCGCCGCACGAATATTGGTTAATTGCTTGGCCTTGGTGGGATTAACCGCTAAATCGTTTACCCTTGAGTGGATACCCACCAGCATTCCTTCGTAAACCGCATCACCATGCACCAAAAATAATTCACCACGATTCTGCAAATTGAACAA
>JAUXDP010000105.1 GCA_030618325.1 Methylococcaceae bacterium
TCATTCCCACGAAGACCATCACTGCCATTAAGTTAAGGATATTTCGTAATTATGTAGGTTGGGCAAAGCGTAGTGTGCCCAACAAATTCTATGTTGGGCACGTCGTTCCTCCTTTGCCCAACCTACATATTTTTTAACTTAATCAGTGACGGGCCCCATGGGAACTATTTTAAAGAAATTAGTTATTATCTAAACCAGAACTGGTTACATCCGCTTTCAAATATACAGAGCTGGTCAAAGAACGCAAAAAGGCAACTAAATCCTTTTTTTCCTGTTCAGTTAATTTCAGAGGGAATATCGCCGAATCCTTGAAACGATTATCGTCTCCTCCTTTGTCATAGTATTCGATAACTTCTTCAAGTGTTTCCAAGCTACCGTCATGCATATAAGGACCAGTAAGTGCAATATTCCTAAGTCCTGGCGTTTTAAATTTGCCAATATCGGCAATAACCTTGGTTACACTAAAGCGACCAAGTTCTGATCGTTGTACATCAGTCAAGTTTAACTCATCAGGATGAACACCTTTCCTAAGCTTACTCAGTACCTTATCCAATACCGGTTCTATTTTGCCAAACCCTACGCCGATATTGTAAAAATTATGATCTGTAAAAAGAGCATTTTTCCAGTTCATCTCATGACAATTCGAGCAATTACCTTTTCTTCGGAATATACGTGAACCCCGTGCTGTACTCTCAGACAACACACTCCGGTTTCTTGCATAAAAATATTGATCAAATAATGAGTTACCATTGATAATTGTTCTTTCATAACTGGCTATGGCTTTCGCAATATGCCCAATTTGTATTCCCGCTTTGGAAATACCGAAGGCTTGTTTGAATTTTTCAACATAGTTTGCATCCTGCTTCACAAGATCAATAATTTTGTTCTCGTTTTCCAGCCCGTGTTCAATCGGATTTAGAAATGGACCTAGAGCTTGCTCTTCAAGAGAACCTGCTCTACCATCATGAAAAAAAGAGCTGTAAAATGCACTATTAACAACAGTTGGAGAATTCCTTGTGCCCTCTTGTTTTCTAATGCCTCTTGCAACTGGCAATCCATCCGTGAAAGCCTTGTCAGGTTGATGGCAACTTGCACAATTAATAGTACCGTCTCCACTTAAACGCTGATCATTAAACAACAATTGGCCTAATTCTATTTTTTCAGTTGTTTGAGGGTTATCATCTGGAACCGGTACTGGCGGAAGACCTAACAAGTCATTAGCTGATAGTTGATTGCAAAAACACAACGTAATTAAAAATAATATTTTATTCATTATTTTTTCCCAAAAAAAAACGCCAACAACTATTAAGTCGTTGGCGTTTAAGGTGCGAAAAATGCACAAGAGGAATAACTGTAAAATTACTCTTGTTCAGGCATATCCTGAACGATCATGATATACGGTTCGCCCAAAGGGAATTTGTCCTCAGGCTTTTTAAAATAAATGACCTTACCGTAAGTTTCATTTATTGCGGGCAATATCTTCGCGGCTTCTTCAGCAGTCAAGTCAGGAAAAGTTGCATGGGCTCTAGGAACTTCTACTTTATGATAGTGCCAATATTTTTTTTCATTCTCGGGTAGTGAGTTATATTGAGCTGTAGTAATAATATACTCAAAACCAATAGGCTTATCCTGATCCTTCATTCCTTCATGAAACATTAGACATATCAATGTCTGATCGTCATAAGCTTTACAATGATGATGCACGATCATCTGTAATTTAGGATCATGAACATCATGGCTATCAGGTCGAAGATGTCTGATTGCTTGAATGTGTAAATCATTGAAACCTAGATGGTTTGGGTATTCTTTTTGTCTAGGATTGAAAGTTTCGTTATATAGTTTTGCTTTTTCAGCTACTACAGGTGAAGTAACTGCCTTTTCTGCAATTGCACAACCGGCTGATAAAGCAAATATGCTGATTGTTAAAATTGATTTTAATTTTTGTTTCATTTAAATCTCCTCAAAATAATTACTAAAAAAGAGAGTCAGACCCTCTTAACCGGGATCTTTTCCGTCGCTTTCCTTTGATCAGTGATCTCTCATGACATGCAGCTGCAAAAGACATGCCAGAAAAACTATAACATATTAAATTATTGATTTATATCAAAATACTAATATACCGGATAGTATTTGTTTGAATTTTTACGTTTCATGATTGTTTCAATAAAACATTTATGATGTTTCAATGAAACAATCATGAAACGTAAAAATACCTCACGAACTCTCTCCAGGATAAATCTTGTATTACTCTCAACATTCCCATTCAAACCTTTGTTTCTAAGCTTTTCTTCATCACCAATAAAAAATAGAATAATAAAACTGATGACGAATCCTACTGGATAACATTGTAAAACCCCACAGGTTTACGAACTGATTTTTATATTAAGAGGGGGGTATGGGCAGAATATGCCCACCGTAACAGGCACAACAAAAAGTAAATATCTGTGGCGAAGAAAATAATATCCCGAAGGCAAATGATGACTACAGCAAGGTGACCGCAGTTAAAGGTATGGACGTTAACTCTATCTGAGCAACTTATTTATGTCTCTAGTGATTTCTTGTCATGTAGCTGGTTCATGACTTTTTCAAATGAACATTCAATCAGAGAGTCAATTACGCTATATACAGGCTCAAAACTTTCCAGCATCAGTTGTCTGTCTTGCGCGGATGGTGCAGATAAAACATAGTCGGTAACGGATTGCCTTCCTGGAGGACGGCCAATGCCTACACGCAAACGATAAAAATCTTTTGAGCCCAGATTAGAAGCAATGTCCCTCAAACCATTATGACCAGCATGGCCACCGCCTTTTTTCAGCCGTACAGTACCCGGCTCAAAATCAAGCTCATCATGAACAACAAGGATTTCTTCAGGTTCAAATTTGAAATAACGAGACAAATTTCCAACTGAGCGGCCGCTAAGATTCATAAAGGTTTGTGGTTTTAACAAAACAACCTTTTGTTTTGCTATTACGACATTCCCAACTAATCCCTCAAACCGTCCCTCATTGCTCCAAGAAGCGGCATAATTCGTTATCACACCATCTAAAAACCAAAACCCAGCATTGTGCCGGGTTCTGTCGTATTGTTGACCTGGATTACCCAGGCCAACGATTAGCTTAATCATTTTTGAATAAGTTATTCAGCCGTATCTTCGTCAGAAGATTCTTCTGTAGCTTCAGCAGCAACTTCAGTCTCCTCTTCAATCTCTTCTACTTTTTTAGGCTGCGTTATTTGTACCACTGGCAAATCATGATCACCCTCTTGCAAAAGAGTGACAATTTCTACATCTTTGGGTAATTTGATATCTGTTAAATGAACCGGTTCACCTAAATCCACGTCAGTTAAATCAACTTCAATGTATTCAGGAAGTGCGCTTGGTAAACAGCTAATCTCAAGATCAACCATATTATGGGTCACTACCCCCCCTTTTTTGCCACCAATTGACGTTTCTTCATTAAGAAAATGCAAAGGCACATGCACACGAATCTTTTCTGTAGCACTTACGCGCAAAAAATCCATATGCAAAATTCTTGGTTTTGCCGGGTGGCGTTGTATACCTTTCAAAATGGCTTTTTGCGTTTTACCGTCAACTTTAACATCAAGAATGTGAGAGTATACGGCCTCATGCTGTAAATGCTTGATCACGTCATTGTGATCTAATGTTAATTTTTCTGGCTCTGCCTTACCGCCATATAGAATTGCAGGCACTTTGCCCTGACGACGCAAAGCTCTCGCCGCCCCATGTTTTGTTTCAGTACGATTTTCTGCAACAAATTCAAAAACACCAGCCATTTTATTTCTCCAAATCTTTATTATCTAACTATTAATCGACATACATTGAGCTTACGGATTCACCAGCAGCTATTCGTCTGATCGTTTCTGCAAGCATCCCCGCTATACCCAACTGTCTAATTTTCTTTAATTTTTCCGCTTCCTTACTGAGAGGAATCGTGTCGGTTACTACCAGTTCATCTAGCTCAGAATTACTAATATTCTCTATCGCTTTCCCAGACAGAACAGGATGCGTGCAATACGCCACCACTTTTTTAGCGCCTTGTTTCTTTAATGCTGTCGCAGCACTACATAAAGTTCCTGCAGTATCCACCAAATCATCCACCATCACACAAGTACGATCTGCAACATCACCGATGATATGCATTATTTCTGATACATTGGCTTTAGGTCGACGCTTGTCGATAATCGCCAAATCAGCATCATCCATTCGCTTTGCCAACGCCCTGGCCCTAACAACCCCCCCCACATCAGGAGAAACGACAATTAAATCCTCGTATTTCTGACGCCATAAATCTCCCAGCAACAATGGCGACGCATAAACATTATCGACAGGAATATCAAAAAAACCCTGGATTTGATCTGCATGCAAATCCACTGTCAATACTCTATCCGCCCCAGCATTACCAATCATTTTGGCTACCAGTTTGGCAGTTATCGGTACCCTTGCAGAGCGCGTCCTGCGATCTTGCCTGGAATACCCGTAATATGGAATTACAGCGGTTACCCTAGATGCTGACGCTCTTTTTAAGGCATCAAGCATTACCAGTAATTCCATCAAATTTTCGTTAGTCGGAGAGCACGTGGGCTGAATGATAAATGTATCTGTATCCCGTACATTCTCTTCTATTTCTACAGCAACTTCGCCATCACTAAATCGTCCTACTGATGCCATTCCCAAGCGAATATTAAGCTTTTTCACCACTCCTTGGGCAAGCTCCAGGTTAGCATTACCCGAAAACACCATCATTGAGGCGTCATTCATTCAAACACTCCAGAATAGGTAGTCTAATTTTTTTAGGTACTTCACAAAGAAATATCCGAATATTTTTGTACCGACAAATCTTAGCCAGTACAACAGATAACTAGAAAAAAGATATTTTCTTGAGTTACCTTTTGAAAAATGGCTGGGCCGCCAGGATTCGAACCTGGGTATGCGGAGATCAAAACCCCGTGCCTTAACCACTTGGCGACGGCCCAATTATGAAACTTACTGATTCAATCGCAAAAAACTGCTATAAATCTGACTCAACTGGTAGCCACAAGATAGTGGCATTACCTAGAGCTTGTCCTACTAAAAACAACGAGCAGCTAATCTGCTTGCTTAAGTTTCTGAAGTAATGGTGAAACCGATAAGCCTTTTACAAAATAGGTTTGCCAGTTATCTTTCAATACTTCATAAGCTTTCTGCCCAGATTTCTCGTCATCAAATTGAGCAAATACACAGGATCCCGTTCCTGTTAGTTTAGCCTTGCCAAATTTCCCCAGCTCACATAATGCCTCATCAACAAGCGGATATTTATTCCTAACCACTTCAAGACAATCATTCTGCTGCTCACCAGCGAGAAATCCCGCCATTCTGATGGATTTACTGTCACGTGTCAATCCCTCAGTTAAAAAAACCTCTTTAGTATTAACATGAACATCGGGTCTGATGATGAGGTAATATTTTTCAGGGATATCTATTTTCTGTAGGTGCTCACCGATACCTTCCGCCCACGCAGTATACCCATAAATAAAAATTGGAACATCTGCACCAAGGGATATGCCCAACTCCATCAATTGTTGGACCGATAAATCCAGACCCCAAAGTTTATTTAGCACCACCAAGGTGGTGGCTGCATCTGAACTTCCTCCACCTAAACCACCACCCATCGGTAAATTTTTTTCAATTTCTATACTGACTCCACGGCTATATCCTGTTTCCTTTTTTAACAACTCTGCCGCTCGAATGACTAGATTTTCAGCGTTCGGAATACCTGGCACAGCTTGATCGAGTGTTATTTGGCTGGCATGAGGTTGAAATTTCAACCAATCGCAGAGATCGATTATCTGAAAAACAGTTTGTAATAAATGATAACCATCGCTTCTTCTACCTGTAATACGAAGCATTAAATTCAACTTTGCCGGGGCTGGCCATTTCCAGCTCCATCCAGTCGAGTCTGATGTTCCAGTTTCAATAATCATTAATTGTCCATTGATCAATTACCAGCTTTAATTTTGCCGAATTATTTTTAATACTGATTTTGAGGGGCATCCAATCATCACCCACTTGAACGTAGTTGTGATACTTAATATTCCAGGAAAACTGTGAAAAACCATCATCTAACCTGACAAATGGCTTATCCGGTTCGTTTAATCCAACCACCCAAAAACGTAAAGCAACCAATGGCACAAAAAAGCCGAGTTGCTGCTTAATATATTGATCGACATTTTTAGAAACCCCGACCTGACCATCTCCTTGGTCAATCATAATTGAATCAGAATGTAAAACTATCCTGACAGCACCTTGACCCAAGGGACCCGATAAATTTAACACATCCTTATCTACGTCATGTAACCAGTCAATTTTTGCCGACCACGAATCCGTCTCATTCGTCATAGCAATCCTGCCCAACAGATGCCATTGCAACAAATTATATAATTGCTGATTTCTAATTTCTGAATATTTTATTTCTTGCTGTGGAGGCGCAACTGTACATGCAGTCAGAAAAAAAATGACGCTGAGGAATAAGACTAACTGAAATTTTTTATACTCTCCAAACATGAGTTTTTAGTATTTAAGTGGAGAGTATAACCAAGTCTATTTTAATAGTTCTGGAATAAGCTTTTGAACATCCAGTAGATATTCATTGTCGGGGCTTTTTTTAATAACTTTTTCAAATAAATCTTTAGCTTTTCCTTCTTCCCCTAATTTCCAATATACCTGAATTAAGTGAACTGCAATTTCTTCACCTTGAAAGACTTCATAAGCTTTAGACAAATACTCCAAAGCCTCTTCCAACCTGCCCTGTTTAAACATAAGCCAGCCATAACTATCTTGAATCACCGGCTCATTAGGTTTTAATTCAATCGCTTTTTGTAAATAGACCGCGGCTTCATCATATCGATCTGTCCGGTCAATTAGAGTGTAACCTAGGGCATTCAATGTGTTGGCATCATCAGGGTGTTTTTCAAGAATATATTTCAAATCTCCCTCGGCAATATCCACCCTATTCAAACGCTCTGCAATTAAGGCTCGCGTATAAAGTATATCTTTCTGCTCTGGTTGATCTAAGAGGGCTTTAGTCAACAAATCAAAAGCTTGTTGATATTGTTTTTGCTTGTTGTATAGCTCAGCTTGCAGCAATACCAATCTTAGCTCTTGTTCAGGGTATTTATCCTTTAGGCTAGATAGACGAGTAGCGGCCTCATCGTAACGTTTTTCTCGCATCAACAAGGAAACAGAACTGATTCCAGCTTCCAGCACCAATGGCCCTGCAGTCACACGATCGAACCAAGTCAACGCTTTTTCAATATTCTCTTGCTTAGCTTCAATTCTACCCATGTACAAACTGGATTGGGCTTGCCAACGCGGGTGCTCGACTAATTTCCCAAATAACGCCTTAGCATCATCATCCTGTTTTAATTGCAGGTAAACCAATGCCAGAGAAAATTGTGCTTCGGTATTTTTAGGGTTTAATTCCAACAAATCCTCATAAGTACTGGCGGCTTCCTCATATTCAGCGGTTTTAATGTACAGTTTTGCCAACATATTGTTCAACCGTTCATTATTAGGCTCATGGTCCACCGCTTGCAACAGGATGGCCTTTGCTTTATCGTCATCTCCAGCAAGTACTGCTAACTGCACTTTAATCAACAATGCCTTAGTCCATTCAGGCTGCAACTCTAAGGCTTGATCAATATTTTCCAGAGCCAAGGTATTTTTTTTCAGATGCATTGCTAAGAAAGCTTTAGCAAAAAAAATGCTAGCCGTATCCGGATTAGCATCACTGACTTGCTCGAATACTTCCATGAGGAAATTTCCTTTCCCTTCCTTGCCTAAAACTTTTATTAAATCCAATAACGTAGCTTCAAATCCAGCGGGGTCTTTTACGGCAAGAAAATTAAGACTCTCTACAGATTCCGACATTTTCCCCTGCCTTAATGCTGATAAGATGGCAATCTTTCTAGCCACCAAATTATCCGGATCCTCTTTCAACCATAATGAAACGGCCTCCTGAGTTTTAGCACTATCTTTCAAAAACAATGCAATTTTTGCTGCTCTTTCCGCAATCTGGCTATTTTTAACTCTCCTGGCTGCTTCCAGGTAACCTTCTAGAGCAACATCATACTGTTCCCTTTGCCCAGCAATCTCTGCAGTAACTAACATATAGAGTACATCTGGATCAATGTGAGTCTTAACTTCTTTATCGACTGGAGAGATTTTAATTTTTGCCGCATCAACTGCTGTTGCCTTTGCATCAGGCAAGTTTTCATCACCCTCTTTAGGCAAAGTACCAGCACATCCACCTATCAGCAATACGCTAATAGCAATAATTACTTTGTTATTAAACAATGAAGATTCCTTGATTCAGTACTATTTAGTACCCTATATATTAGCTAAAAACCAAATCATAACGTAGATATTTTTGACAGATTTGGATAAACCCCTCATTTTACTTAAAATATAGGATTCACACACGAATTTATAGTAACTTTAAAAAAAGTTTTCTGTGAGGGTGATTACCATTTGGCAATCTACTTATCGAAAAATAACATATATAATTTAAAGTTGCCTGAAGATTAATATTGAATAAAAAAATAAAAGCTGGATATTTAGTACATGACACTCCTCACAGTAGGCATCAATTACAACACTGCCCCTATCTCAATTCGTGAGCGTCTGGCGTTCCCGGCGGAAATACTGACATCCTGCCTACAAGAATTATGGCAAATCCAGGGAATCAATGAAGCGGCCATACTTTCCACTTGTAATCGAACAGAATTTTATTGCGACCTAGCATCTGAAAACCAGCAAATACTGATTGATTGGATAGCGGATAACCGTAGCGTAAATCCAAATGAATTTTCACCTTATCTGTATACTCACTACGACAGCCAGTTGATTCGTCATATGTTCCGGGTTGCCTGCGGACTGGATTCTATGATTTTAGGCGAACCGCAAATTCTTGGTCAAATGAAAACCGCCTATCAAACCGCATGTGATGCCGGAACAGTCGGGAAACATTTAGGCAAATTATTCCAGCATACTTTCTCAGCAGCAAAAAAAGTTAGAACGGACACTGCAATTGGCTCAAGCCCAGTTTCAGTTGCATTTGCTGCGGTGCGTCTGGCGCAACAGATTTTTGATGATCTCAGCGAACAAACAGCCATTTTAATTGGTGCTGGTGAGACTATTGAACTAACCGCCCGCCACCTTTATCAACATCAAATTGGTAGAATTATCATTGCCAACCGAACTTATGATAAAGCGCACTCTCTGGCCAGCCAGTTTAATGGTTATGCAATTGCGCTATCTGAACTACCCAAACATTTGGCAGAAGCGGACATTGTCGTATCTTCTACAGCCAGCCAATTACCCATTTTAGGGAAAGGACTGCTGGAAAGCGCTATTAAAAAGCGCAAGCATAAACCCATGTTTATGGTTGATCTCGCTGTGCCTCGCGACATTGAACCTGAAGTTGAACAACTACAGGATGTCTACTTGTATACTGTTGATGATTTGCAAAACACCGTTAACGAAAACATGGATAATCGCCGCCAAGCGGCAGAACAGGCAGAAGAAATCATCGATACCCAAGTAGAATATTTTTTATCCTGGTTACGCTCACAAGGAGCCCAAACGACTATAAAAGATTTTCGTCAGCAAGCTGAACAAACCCGTGAAGAAATATTAAAAAAAGCACAAGCCATGCTCGCTAACGGCACGCCAGCCGAACAAGTTTTAAATCACCTGGCACACACTTTAACCAACAAACTTATCCATACTCCAAGCGCCCAAATTAGACAAGCAGGTGCTAACGAAAGACACGATTTGGTCGCTGCGGCCCGTGAAATATTTAAATTAAAAAATAGTAATGAAAGCTAGCATACAACACAAACTTGAAAACTT
>JAUXDP010000042.1 GCA_030618325.1 Methylococcaceae bacterium
AGGCGAATAAACGCCGCTGTAGCAATCTACAGCAAGGTTATTCAACGCAGCCATCCCCAAAAAATGGTGTGCATGGGTGCTAAGAAATCATGTGCGGAGAGTATATAAAGGCTGGTAACAATAGGTTAAGGTTTTTACTTTACCTAAGTGCTCATAATCCTCCATCCCCTCCCGAACTTTAATTTGCACGGGAAATTTAATATCCAAGTAGGCTGCATCTGTCATTAGGATGTATTCTTCTTCAGGTACCGAATTTTTAAGGAGTCGATGTATCAAAATGACATCTTTGCCTGATAACTCATTAAATTCGTTGATTTGATAAAAAAAAGCTTCGCCTGAGTGTGCAACAATTTTCAATTTTAACGCATCGATATTACTGCAAGCACCACAAGCACATACATGCTTCTTTTTTATTTCGCGTAACTTGTCATGGAATGCCGAAAAAAACCGGAGTAATTTTTCGCCAACTTCTTTTCTGATCTCTTCATAGGTATATTGGCCATTACTTGTGGTAGCGTATAAAAAAACTGCATCACCTTCAAGTTTAGAAGTCTGCAAGGGAATTTTAATTTGTTGGATAATCGATTCAATGAGTTGGGAAATAATGTATTGACTATGCTTAATCTCAATGTCTTTTGAGACCATGAACTGGGTATATCCACTGATATCAGCAATGGCTAAAAAGACTTTTTTGACAGATCCATTACTCATAAGAATCAAAGTATAGTTTTACGGTATGAAGTGTAAATATTTGAATACAAGGGCTACTTGCACTCTATAAGCCACATCAAAAGTAACAATCTTGTTGATAAAATACATAGGAGTGCCCTCTTGAATTATATTGTGTTTTTTATTTTAAAATGGCTATAAAAAATACTCAAGTTTAAATTCTCTTAGTTGCAAAGAGTCATACAAAGTAAGGATTTCTCTCATTCCCACCTGTAGGCTTAGGAATAAGAAATATCTATGTGCTGTAAACGATATTCATAGTTTGCTTATTGGCTCCATCTATCTGAGTAATACAATGCAGCTTATTATCAATGTTGAACCTATAAATTAATTTATAGCAATTGGTTGAATTCAATCACGTTACCATCGGGGTCCCTGATGAATATAGCTTGTCGTCTTTTAAGTCGTATAGGCCCCTCTGTAATAGAGATACCCTGGTATTTAAAAAACTGTATTACGTCGTGTAAATTGCAGACCACCAATGCCAGATGAGTCAGGCCAGGAAACTTTATATCTTGGTCAAATAATATATTAAATTGACTGCTATCGGTAGGGTTTGCTGTATTAATCAAATTGATGCGAACCCCGTGTTTATTTAACAAACCTGTTGCGTTATGTTCCGGGTAGCACTCATCCTTATCTATCATAAAGCCCAGCAGTTGATAAAAATCAAGTGCTTTTGGTAAATCACTGACCCGGATGCCAACATGATCCACTGCTTTGATCTCGAAAGAAAAGCGAGAAGTCATTGAGAGATCATGTTGTCCAGGTACAGTGATTTTTTCTTTAACGAGCAATTAAACCAGTTACACTATCCGGAACTGGAAGTGTATCTCGGCGCCCAAGCGAACCATTTCTTCGGACTCTGAACGCACGGATTTCACTATCTCCATTATTCAGCGTGATAAATGATTGGTTATCCTGGGTTAATACTGCATCTCTGGGTCCTGCGCCTGTTCTGGTCATACGGTTGGGTCTGTTTTGGAAAAATGGATCGATGGTTCCATCAAAATTAATACGATATAGTGAAACATTACCACTACCTGTATTTACAGAATAACCCGTGGTTTGATCGCTGGATAATACTGTCCAACAGGTCGCATCCCCTTGCTCTATCAAATCAACCAATGATGATACTTCACCCGTTCCGCGATTTATTCGATAGGAAGCTGTCACACCCTGGCCACCTCCATTCGCCTCTGTAATAAAGACATAATCTCTATCACCAAACTCAAACCCAAAAGGGGTAGGCACAGCTGAAGTGCGTTTTAGGGGTCTCCAGACTGGCCGACCATTTCTGCGCATCACAAAAGTAGTTAAAGTATTGGTTGCCTTCTCGGTTATTAATAAAACTGTCCCTGATTTATTAAAACCAACTTGTGCTGGAGAGGTTAACTGAGTGCGATCAAGGATACGTACAGATCCTCTGATAAATTTCAATTCACCTTGAGGGTTAAAGCGAAAACCGCTGATGTTATCGTAGCGAAGCTGAGGAGGATCAGATTTTACACCACTACCCTCATTCAATACATAAACTAAGGTTCCGAATACCGTCACACTTATAGGGGAATGACCTCTAGAATTAATTTTGTTAACAAGTTCCAAACCATTTTTCTGTAATCTAAAACTGGTCACAGTAGCGTCCCCTGAATTGGTAACAAACAGCCATCGGTCACTCGCATCCGTTATTAAAGCACTTTGATTACCAAGCGGGGCACCTGTACCTGTACCGCCCGTTGGAAATGACCCAATTTCAATCAGGTTTCCAGCATCTTCGGTAATATCAAAAACGATCACCCGGTTCCCTTCTGCTTCATTGCTAGCGGTGTAAACTAAAGCAGCTGCAGGCTGCGATAAACTGAGTGATATTAATAGACAATAAACTAAACGAAATAGCCCTTTGCCTGAGGAATTGTGACTTTTCATAAATAATGGTTTCATAATTAATCTCCAATTGTTTTCAAATGTTTTAGGCGTAAATTCAAAAAGATCCACCTAGCAGTTAAGATCACATTAATCCGAATCATCAATACCGATTTGCGACCTTGGAAGTAGCTTATACTATTTCTTAATTCATGATAATATAGCGAATTGTCAACCTATAGTTTCCATACAGAAACAATGAAACAAGCAATCAACTTTGTAGAATTTGTCACAGTGGTACAAACAGGTAGCTTTTCCAAAGCCGCATTGAAGTTAGGCGTCTCAAAATCACATGTCAGCAAAAAAATCACTCAATTAGAACAAGACTTGGGAATTCAGCTTTTGCACCGGTCAACACGAAAATTAGTTTTGACTGAAATTGGGGTGATCTATCATCAACGCTGTAAAAAAATTTTGGATGATATTTTTGAGACAGAAGCCATGATCATGGAATCTAAAATTGTCCCTCAAGGTATTTTAAATATTTCTATGCCTGCCACCCTGGGTGAACAATTTCTAGTTCCACTTCTAGGTGAGTTTATGCAGCAACACAGAGAGCTAATAGTCAATGCTAAGATCACTACCCGCACTATCGATATAATCGAAGAAGGTATGGACTTAGCGGTTCGCCTCGGTCATTTACCTGACTCAAATCTGATGGCAAGAAAATTAGGCGAAACACGCTGGATAGTATGTGCAAGTCCAGATTATCTGGACGAATATGGCACCCCACAGTTACCCGATGACTTACAACAGCATCGTTGCCTGACTTTTGGATTACATGGCTTTAAACATGAAATGACATGGGATTTTTCTAGTACCGGTAAAAAACAGACTTTCCGTATTAATCCGGTATTTATCAGTAACAATGGTGCTGCTTTAATTGCAGCGGCAAGGAAAGGAGTGGGACTTACATTTTTGCCGGAGTTTTTTTCTGCAACCGACTTGACTGAAAACAAGCTTCAACATGTTTTAATTGATTGCTTTCAAGACATGCCTATTTCTGCAATCTATCCGTACAGTCATTATCTACTGCCGAAAGTGAGATTATGTATCGATTTTCTGGTGGAAGCACTTAGTGAATAATTAATCAATAGCAGGTTAAACCTGAAATTCTAACAATTATTCTAAAATTCCCAAGCTCTACAACAAACTGAAGAATAAAAAATTTGAAATCGGCTAATATCATTATTCACAGATTTCACCTACTTTTGAATTCGAAGAACAAGTATAAATCTGGTACTCGCGAACCAATTTCACCGAACCACTATAGTCGGAAAATATTGTCAAAAATACCAATTATTTCCCCGTACTTGAGTCAGCAATAAATATGGTATTCACCCGAGGGCATGTGTTTCTAAAGGTACCTAAGCCAGCCAGACTAGCTATTTAGATAGCTTCCTTTTCTGATAACCGGCAACTATATAAATTTAAATATTTGTAAGGAAATAGCTACACGCCCGACTCATTAGCAACTTTCGCTATCACGTTATGAGGGTAGCGAAAATATCAATCCAATAACCTTAGAGAAACACCCTATGAAAGGAGCAACCATGTTTACCTCTCTTGAAAAAGCACACACATTTCTCAATTCTAGTCGCCAATTTGACTTTATAGCACCACTGTTACTTCGTTTGTATTTAGTACCTATTTTCTGGATGGCTGGTAGTAAAAAGTATCATTCATTTACTGACACCGTCAGTTGGTTTGGCAACGAAGAATGGGGCTTAGGTTTACCCTTTCCCGAGCTGATGACTTTTTTAGTGACAGGTGTTGAGCTAGCTGGTTCAGTTTTTTTGCTATTGGGGTTTGCTGTTCGCTGGATTTCTATCCCTTTATTGATCACCATGTTGGTTGCTGCAATCACTGTACATTGGCAAAACGGCTGGTTAGCTATCGCTGAAGGTTCCGGTATCTTTGCAACTGATCGAACTCTGGGTGCTGTCGAAAGATTGGATCGTAGCAAAGAAATTCTGCAAGAATATGGAAATTACAGTTGGTTAACCGAACAGGGCAGCTTGGTCATGTTAAATAACGGTATCGAATTCGCCGCCACCTATATTATTATGCTTTCTGTTTTATTTTTTTCCGGTGGCGGCCGTTATGTTAGTCTGGATTACTGGTACTTACGCTATTTGGATAAATAGCCAATCATATTAATAACCTCAACGCATTGGGAGCGTAATAATGAAAACCTCAGAGCTATTTGTTCAATGTTTAGAAAACGAAGATGTTGAATATATATTCGGCATTCCAGGTGAAGAAAATATCGACGTAATGGATGCACTCTTAACAAGCAAGATTAAATTCATTACCACCCGTCATGAACAAGGTGCCGCATTTATGGCCGACGTTTATGGACGCTTGACTGGCAAAGCAGGCGTTTGTTTATCGACGTTGGGGCCCGGAGCAACCAATTTGGTTACGGGTGTAGCGGATGCTAATATGGATCATGCACCGCTAGTAGCGATTGCAGGACAAGGGGCAACCACCCGCTTACACAAGGAAAGCCATCAGATACTCGATCTGGTCAACCTGTTCGAACCGATATCGA
The DNA here is from genome assembly GCA_030618325.1 of Methylococcaceae bacterium. GTDB lineage: Bacteria > Pseudomonadota > Gammaproteobacteria > Methylococcales > Methylomonadaceae > JALSJK01. The sequence goes on from JAUXDP010000042.1 coordinate 5,207, forward strand.
AATATAGTACTCAACTACGCGAACCAGGGATAGTACCCGAAGTGGTGCGCAAAGCATTTAAAGTGGCTGAAGCCGAAAAACCAGGTTGTAGTTTCATTGATTTTCCGGAGAACATTGCGAAAGCAGATGCCGGTGATAAAGCCCCTTTGAAAGTGCAATCAGCAACACCGCCCGTACCTCCTCCTGAAAAAATACAGCAGGCCGCTGATTTAATTTCAAACGCGCGCTTTCCTTTGATTATGGCTGGAAACGGGGTTGTGCGCTCAAGGGCTTCAAAGCAACTGGTTGAATTCGCTGAACAACTGAATATTCCGGTTGCTTCAACCTTTATGGCTAAAGGCTGTATTCCTTTTTCGCATAGTTTGAGTTTAGGTGCAGTCGGATTGGCTGCGAACGATTATGTATCGTGTGGATTCGACCGGGCGGACGTTATTATTTGTATTGGCTATGACGTAGTCGAATACCATCCTCACCTCTGGAATCAAGACAAACACGCTAAAATTATCCACATAGATTCCATTGCAGCCGAGGTTGATGAACACTACATTCTGGAAGTCGGAGTGATCGGTAATATTAGTGCAGCTTTACAAGGTATTATGGCGGTAACGTCTACCCGTCATGAAGGTGTTTCGGAGAAGCTGCGTGAAACTATTGTTACTGAAATGTCTGAACATGCCGAAACCTTCGATTATCCTGTCAAGCCACAAAAAATCATGTGGGATTTGCGTGAGGCTCTTGCTCCGGATGACATTGTTATTTCCGATGTCGGTGCTCATAAAATGTGGATGGCTCGCATGTACCAAGCGGAACGTCCCAACACCTGTATTATTTCCAACGGCTTTGCCTCAATGGGAATAGGTATACCCGGCGCTATTGCTGCAAAACTGGCTTACCCGGATCGGGTCGCGCTGACCGTGACCGGTGATGCAGGATTCATGATGAATTCGCAGGAAATTGAAACAGCCTTACGCATCAATACACCCATAATTATTTTGATCTGGAATGACTCCAAGTACGGCTTGATTGAATGGCACCAGATGAAGGAATTTGGCCGATCAAGCCATATCGACTTTAATAACCCGGATTTTGTGAAATATGCAGAAAGCTTTGGTGCTAAGGGTTACCGAATCGAATCGGCCAAGCAATTAGTACCGACACTAACACAAGCGATTGCCGATAAAACTGTGGTTATCATCGATTGTCCGGTAGATTATTCGGAAAATATGAAACTGACCGCCAAGCTGGGCGAGTTGGTCTGCCCAATTTGATCAAGGTTGTTTATGAAATTCTGGTAGGTTGGGCAAAGCGCAGCGTGCCCAACAAGATGTAATGCTCCCTGTTGGGCACACAAGAACACTTTGCCCAACCTACAATTACCCTTCAATATAGCCAAAGTATGGCTTATCGAAGCGATTTAAGGTAGAAAATATTATGAAAAATTCAGTAGAACATTTCCCGCTGATGATTCCAGGGACACCCAGTAGTGACGGTGTGCTGGAATTACGCGCACCTTATGACCAAACTTTATTAGCAACATTCGATTCAGCTGATGCCAACGCTGTAGAATTAGCACTCAAAAATGCTCATGCATTATTTGCTGATCGAGATAGTTGGTTACCGGTCAAGGAACGCATCGAAATTCTGCAACGCTTAATGCAGATCATGCAAGATCAGTCAGAACAACTGGCTCAAGAAGCAGCCGCCGAAGGTGGAAAACCTTTGCTGGATTCACGAGTAGAAGTTGCGCGTGCTATCGATGGCGTGCAAATCTGTATTGACACCTTGCGAACCCAAACAGGAAATATGATACCTATGGATGTAAATGCTGCATCCGCGCATCGACTGGCTTTTACCACGCATGAACCGATTGGCGTTGTGGTCGCTGTGAGTGCATTCAATCATCCCCTAAATCTAATTGTTCATCAAGTTGCCCCAGCGATAGCTGTAGGTTGTCCCGTGATAGTTAAACCTGCGGGAGACACACCACGCTCCTGTATGCGTTTTGTCAATATGCTTCATGAAGCAGGTTTGCCCCAGGACTGGTGCCAAGCTTTAGTGACATTAGATCTTGGCGTGGCAGAAAAGCTGCTGACTGATCCTCGTATTGGTTTTTTCAGTTTTATCGGCAGTGCCCGGGTGGGCTGGATGTTGCGCAATAAACTGGCACCCGGCGTACGCTGCGCGCTTGAACATGGAGGTGCAGCACCCGTAATTCTTAGCGCAAATGCAGATATCGAGTCAGCTGTACCTGCTTTGGCAAAAGGTGGACTATATCATGCAGGCCAAGTCTGCGTGTCAGTACAACGAGTATTCGCACATGAATCGATAGTCGATAAGTTTGCTGCTCAAATCGCTACAGCAGGCGCTGCTATGCATATTGGCGATCCACTTGAACCAAATACTGAAATAGGGCCATTGATTCGATCAAGTGAAATTGATCGCATTGATGCTTGGGTACAAGCAGCCATTGACGATGGTGCTATCTGTTTGAGTGGGGCAAAACGACTGGGTGAAAGCTGCTATGAAGCAACGGTTCTATTAGACCCATCAGAAAGCAGCGTGGTCAGTCAACAGGAAATCTTTGGCCCGGTGATTTGTGTTTATCAATACAACGATGTTGATGAAGCGATACGGCAGGCCAACGCTTTACCTTTTTCTTTTCAAGCTTCCGTCTGGACGCAAGACCTGGAGTTTGCGCTACGCACCAGTCAACGCCTCAATGCCTCTGCTGTTATGGTAAATGACCATACCGCATTTCGTGTCGACTGGATGCCTTTTGCCGGACTGCGACATTCAGGGCATGGCGTTGGCGGTATCCCTTTCACCATGCACGATATGCAGGTTGAAAAAATGACAGTAATCCATTCAAAAAACCTGATTTCCTAATAGCGAGGTGTCTACGATGTTTAATGATCAACTTCATACTTTTTCTCGCACGGCAGTGGATATTTTTGCCAGCTTGTTTGTTTTTCTGATCGGTTTGACCCTGTTGGCACTCATAGTTGTTTACATACTGGATATCACTCAAAGTAAACAGGCTGTACGCCGTAATTATCCAGTGATAGGCCATTTTCGCTATTTTTTTGAACATCTCGGTGAGTTCTTCCGGCAATACTTTTTTGCAATGGATCGCGAAGAATTGCCGTTTAACAGAGCCCAGCGATCCTGGGTCTATCGTGCGGCTAAAGATCTGGATAACACGGTTGCTTTTGGTTCTACCAGGGATTTACGCCCGACGGGGACCGTGATGTTCATTAACTGCCCTTTCCCTGCATTGGGAGAAGATGCTGTTCCACCTGCCGATATCACTATAGGGCCTAATTGCGAGCAACCCTACACGACCCATTCTCTTTTCAATATTTCCGGTATGAGCTATGGCGCTATTTCCAAACCTGCGGTATTGGCCTTATCGAATGGAGCACGTATGGCGGGTGCCTGGATGAACACCGGCGAAGGTGGGCTATCACCCTATCATCTCGAAGGCGGTGCTGATATCGTATTTCAAATCGGCACCGCCAAAAATGGTGTTAGTGATCTGGATGGTAATCTGGATGATGAACTGTTGCAGAAGGCAGCTGACATTGAACAAGTCCGCATGTTCGAGATCAAACTCAGCCAGGGCGCAAAGCCTGGCAAAGGTGGTATCTTACCTGGCGAAAAAGTCACCGAAGAGATTGCTGAAATTCGACATATTCGCGCGGGAAAAGATGCCATCAGTCCGAATCGGCACCCAGATATCAATTCCAATGCCGAGTTACTGGATATGATCGAGCATGTACGGAACGTCACCGGCAAACCGGTTGGCTTTAAAGCGGTGCTGAGCTGTTCAATCTGGCTGGGTCGATTTTGTGCTGATATCAAAAGTCGCGGCATGGAGTATGCACCAGACTTTATTACCGTCGATGGTGCTGATGGCGGTACGGGAGCAGCACCACAAGCACTGATTGATGACATGGGTTTACCTCTGAAAGAAAGTTTACCGATGTTAGTGGATACACTGAAAAAGTATGGTTTGCGTGATCGCATTAAAGTTATCGCATCAGGCAAATTGATTACGCCTGCTGATGTCGCCTGGGCTTTATGCATGGAGGCAGATTTCGTTACCTCGGCTCGGGGATTCATGTTTGCGCTGGGTTGCATTCAGGCTCTGCAATGTAACAAAAACACCTGCCCGACAGGAATTACTACCCATAACAAAAAATTGCAGCGTGGTTTAGTGCCTAAGAATAAAGCAATTCGGGTTAAAAATTTTCATAAGAATATGACCTACGAAGTGGGCGTTATTGCGCATTCTTGTGGTGTCCGAGAACCTCGTGAATTACGACGTCATCATGCCCGGATAGTGACTGATAGTGGTTTATCGATTCGTTTGAGTGATTTATATCCCGAAAGCGTCGATGACCGCAAAACGGTATCCGGATAATTCAAATGGATATGTGGACTATATAGTTCCCATGCTCTGCGTGGGAATGATAAAAACCTGGGAGACAGTTCGATGGATAGCTCAATTGCACAGATAGTTTTTTTCATCATGAGTTTGCTATTAATAGCTATACTCGCAGAGCCTTTAGCTCGCCGCATCCACTTACCTTTTACTGCTGTATTGGTCATTCTGGGGTTTATCGGCTCACAAGTTGTTATGCTTGTTAATTACGATGTTGGGCTACAGAAAGGACAATTCCATGACCTAGTATTTTTCGTTTTCCTACCGATACTGATTTTTGAATCAGCCTTCGCTATTGACGCCAAGCTTTTCTTTAAAAATTTAGCCCCTATTTTGATATTGGCCATTCCTATTATGCTTTTTTCAACCTTCGTCACCGGAGTGCTGATTTATTGGGGTATTGATCATCCCACCGGGTTTCCATGGGTGGCTGCTTTTATCACCGGTGCTTTGCTTTCCGCAACGGATCCAGTCGCTGTTGTTGCCTTGTTCAAGCAAGGTGGAACGCCAAAACGTTTGGCGACGCTGATTGAAGGTGAGAGCTTGTTAAATGATGCGACTGCCATTGTGTTATTTAGTCTGGCGCTTTCATTAGCCCTCAATCCAGAGCAGGAAATTACTGCAGGATCAGCTTTTATACAATTCTGTATAGTCTTTTTCGGCGGTTTGGTGATTGGAATTTTGGTCAGCTTTGCCGCAGTTTTGATGCAGAGGGCAGTAGAAGACCCCACTGTACATGGATTGATCAGCGTTATTGCCGCCTACTTTGCATTCTTGCTAGCAGAGAAAACACTACACCTATCCGGCGTTATGGCAGTTTTGGCTTTAGGACTTATCATGGGCCGAGCGCATCGGGCCGATTATGACGAGGATGATTTTGTTGAGCGTTTGTGGGCGTTCAACGCCTATGTAGCCAATGCATTGGTTTTTTTGTTAATGGGATTCATCGTTTCTATTGTGATGTTTCAGGAACGATGGCTGGCGATTTTAATCGGTATAGGATCAGTATTGGTTGTTCGTCTGATAGGGATGTTTTTGCTGGTTCCTCTGGCAACTCGGTTTACACCCGAGGATCCTATTGATGTCCGTTATCGCACTGTGCTGTTTTGGGGAGGGTTGCGAGGTGCGGTGACTCTTGCTCTAGCCCTGTCAATACCAACGGAACTCGATTACTGGTGGACTATTCAATCCATTGCCTTTGGTGTAGTAGTGTTTACCTTGTTTATCCAGGCACCTACGATGAACAGGCTACTTAGCCGCCTGGGTTTATTACAGTCCTGAAGCATATGACTAATCAAACCTTGCAAAATTCTGATGTATCTGCCCGCACTCCAGCAACACTAACGACGCTCAGTTATCACAGCGCCAGACTAAAACCTTCCCTGAACAATATCTGTGAAGGCTTAATCAGAGTATTGGGTAAAGAAATCACCAAGTTACTTTTTTATATCGAGATAGACAAATGTATGTTTTATCTTGTGTACGTTACGGGCTGTCGGTCTGCAAACTATAAAATTGATTTTTCCCAGACAATTCTCTTCTTAAATAAAACTGGTCAGCTGGTTTTTATTAGGTAAGAACTGTAGGTTTTTATTTTTCGTTCCAGCTAGTATAGTAATAGGTTTTGCTACACTCATTGTCTATATAGATTCAGAGTTTCACTCTGATTAACCCACTGCGTTATTTTCTAGGCATTATATAGTGTATTTCTTGAAGAGTTGCCGGCTACCAATTTACTCAGCCAATTGGATCCTTAGTTATAATTGGGGTCATCACAATGGGCTGTTCTGATTGATTAATCTGGTGCCGGGTGTAATTGGAGTTTATAAATGTTTAACCAAATTAGGTTGTTTTTTGATCAGTATTTAGCACTTCCTGCACCGGATCCGGTTGCGGAAGAAAATCTTCATCTTGCCTGTGCTGCATTATTTATTGAAATGATGCATATGGATGATAAGGTCCAGACTGAAGAACATGACATGATTTTAAATCGTACTAGAGAAATTTTTTCACTCTCTCTTGAAGATGCAACCCGTTTAATTTCGCAAGCGGAACATCAAAGAAAACAGGCAACTGATTACCATGCATTTACTTCATTGATTAATAAAAATTATTCTCAGGAACAGAAAAACACACTAATTAAGACATTATGGCAAATTGCTTACGCCGATGGGCAGTTGGATAAATACGAAGAACATATGGTGCGAAAAATCGCCGATTTACTTCATGTACCTCATCTGGAATTTATAAGAACAAAACACCAAGTGAATGGTGGATAAGGCATGTTGCTATGACTTATGCAAAGTTTCATAGTAGTTTTAATGCCGTTATCCTGCATCAATTTCGCTGTTTATGCATCTGAAAAATGTACAGCACCTTGACGGTTGTACCTAGTATAAGAAACCAGGCATTGTCGTCACTGTTACCCCTTATGGTCGTACAACAGGTTGTAGGCATTCGGAGTATATTGAGTTATCTGAATATCAACCGATTGCTTTATGAATTGTTTTGTACGGGTGGTGTATTTGGAGCTTTTGGACGTTTGGCAAGGATACTCCTACCTCTCTAAAAACACTATCAAACAGGTTACTTCTTTCTTGTTCCTTATTTAGTTATTATGACACATGTTATGATCAAAAATATAAATGAAATAGATGATGTAATAGTACGGATCAAATTGAAATTGTTCCATTTTGTTTCAATTTTATTCCTCAAATTTCTAGCATCCTCTAAACTGAAACCGTCTAAATCATTTTTGTGCAATAAGTTATTTAAAGGAATATTTCCTTGTACAGTTATAAAAAACACTCCTAATAAATATATAATGGAAGCTACTAGTAATAGCTGAAAGACCAAAGAAGGGGCTGATTTGTAATTGAGTACAGTAGCTAGGGGTAACGTTAAAATAGGACACATAAAAACCAAATAAAATACTGGATTCAAAATCACTCGATTCATTGATTGTAAGGCTCTCAAATATCCTATGTCATTTAATTTACCTATTCCAGGGGTTACTGCGTTTGTCCAGGTAAAGAAAATACCTGCCATAAGACCTGTAGTCATTGTTGCCAGAAACAAGGTAATTATCTGTATTTTCATGATTATATTCTCTAGTAAGATAACCCAGGTGACTTAAAAAGATAAACGCTAGAATCTAGTTGCTTTAGAATAAAATCAGCGACATCAGCCCTTGAAATTTTCAACTTAACTGATTTATCAATTGGATAGTGACTGACAGTAGTTTATCAATCCGCTTTAGTGATTTTTATTCCGAGAGCTATACACATCAAACAAACCCTATACATCATACAAATGCTTTTGGAACCCAATAAAGGTCTCCCTGATAACGGCTGTAGAACCAAACTCAGCCGCTGCATCGCTGATAGTGTTGTACTTCAGCTCAATTAAACTGCGCATTTTTTTTGCCGCCAATTCTTGAACGCCATCAACGATATATTTTTCTAAAATAAATTCAATAAATTCCTGCTGTTTATAATCAACAAATGCTTTAGCGATAGCAGGTTTAGATTGCTTAACCCGCTCTGCTCGACTGCGTGTATCCACTGCATAAGCGACATGCGCCAACACATCGTAAACATCACTATCCTGAGCATCAATCAACGCTTTCATACTCTCCAGCTTTTCGGCATCATAGCCAGCTTCGCTTAAATTATTCAGCAGTTTTTCACGGGTATTGGGGTTGCCCCATATCTCACGTAATTGATCTTCATTTTCAAAAAACTGTGGCAAATCATCAAACATGCGTTCGATAAATTCTTTAGCAGTGATTGGTTTGCCTTCGGTACTCCAGTACATTACTGAGGAGATATGCTGAATCTGCCTCACCTTGCCATCACTTAATTTAATGGTGATTTTTTCTGGGCGCTCATCCAGATTAGGTTCTGGTACTAGCTCATCCGGTGCAACAGACTCTTCTTGCTCCAACTCTGTTTCAGGCCGTGGCTCTATCGGCTCCTCTGATGGTAACGGCTCCCCATCCCAATCAGGGTCAGCAAAATTATGATGGGCTTTGACGAAATCAAACACGGTAAAAAAATCTTTACCATCAAACATGCGTGTACCACGGCCAATAATCTGCTTAAACTCAATCATATTATTGCATGGGCGCATTAAAACAATATTACGTACATTGCGAGCATCTACACCGGTTGAGAGTTTGCGTGAAGTGGTTAAAATGGTAGGGATGGTTTTTTCGTTATCTTGAAAGATTTTAAGATCAGTTTCTCCCGCTTTGCCGTCATTTGCCGTAATACGGACGCAATAACTGGCATTAGTCGTCCAACCATTTTTAACCGCATATTGATTAATAAAATCACGCACCATTCCCGCATGAGCTTGTGTAGCACAAAACACAATGGTTTTTTGCTGTGGATTAATACGGTCCATCCAATAATGTACGCGCTTTTGTTCACGTTCAGGAATGGTGATAATGCGGTTAAAATCACCTTCTAAATACAAACGTCCCAGCTCTGGGGTGCCTTGTATTACTACACCATCATTTGGCGTGTAAACATACTCATCCATCGTGCCCACAACAGGGTAAACTTTAAACGGGGTTAAGAAACCATCATTAATGCCTTCTTTTAAAGTATAGCTATACACCGGCTCACCAAAATAGGCATAGGTGTCAACATTGTCTTTACGCTTGGGTGTCGCGGTTAAACCTAACTGCACCGTAGGGCTAAAATAATTAAGCACATCACGCCAACTGCTTTCGTCGTTTGCACCACCGCGGTGGCATTCGTCTATGATTATAAAATCAAAAAAATCGGCTGGGTAATCGCCAAAGTAGGGTTCATCATTGCCTTCGGCATCCTTACCGCTCATAAACGTCTGAAAAATGGTAAAAAACACACTGGCATTTTTAGGCACACGCCCTTTCTTTTTTATCTCATCCGGCTCGATACGCACAATCGCATCTTCACCAAACGGAGCAAAATCATTAAAGGCTTGGTTGGCTAAAATATTACGATCAGCTAAAAATAAAATGCGTGGGCGGCGTTTAGCCTCATTGGGTGTTTTTTGTGCGCTTAAACTCCAACGACTATGAAATAACTTCCATGCCAATTGAAAAGCAATAGAGGTTTTACCCGTGCCTGTCGCCAAGGTTAACAAAATACGCTTATCACCCTTAGCAATAACTTCTAAAACATTATTAATCGCATTTTCTTGATAATAACGTGGCAACCAGCCACCGCCCTTGGTTTCATAGGGTATTTCAGCAAAACGGCTGCGCCAGCCAGCAGAAAAATTAGGTTCTTGGGCATTAAAAGTTAATGTCCAAAGTGCATCAGGGGAAAGGTAATCATCCACTAACTGCTCTTCACCCGTTAGCATATCTATCTGATAAATCTTATGTCCATTAGTGGCGTAAGCAATTCGACATTGTAATCGCTGTGCATAATCTTTCGCTTGGCGCACACCTTCGGTAACACTCAATCCTTCCCTTTTAGCTTCAACTACCGCCAGTTTTTTACCGTGATAAACCAATACATAATCACTATCAACTGAATTACCGCGCTTGCCACCTGATAAAATTCGACCAGGGCAAATGACTTCACGGCGAATAAAACTGTGTTCGACTACACTCCAGCCTGCTCGCATTAGCTTGGGGTCGATTAGTTCAGCCCGAGTATCTGCTTCATTCACGCTTACACCTGTAAATTGTTTGTTTTATTGCCAAAACCAAGAATCAATCAAGAAATAAAAAAGTAACTTCTCATTAATTACAGGCAATTATGAATCAAATGTAATAAACTACATTCAATGAATTCTGTAAAGCCACTATTGCCAAACATTTCGGATGCTG
>JAUXDP010000019.1 GCA_030618325.1 Methylococcaceae bacterium
GATGCTCAGGAATTTTTATATAATATTGGTGCCTGGGGACGTGATCGTGAAGCGGGGCATTCCGGTTTAACCCGTGCCGGACTGTTAATGTTTGGAAGTTTGCGAGCCATTAAAGATGCCTTTCCAAACTTTATGCTGGATTATCAAGAACGAGCAGAAGCAAAGACGGAAGCACGCTGGGTTGATCGTTTTACCTTGGATGGAACCTGGTCGGGCAATGTATTTGATTTTTATCGCCAGGTTATTCGTAAACTAACTGTTGATTTAAAAGTACCCTTTCATTTGGAAGGTGATCAACGCCTGGATGATACCTTGGTACATAAAGCTTTGCGAGAGGCTTTGGTTAATTGTTTGGTGCATGCAGATTATACGGGTCGCGCTTCAGTTTTGGTGGTGAAACGTCCTGATATGTTTGGTTTTCGTAACCCAGGTTTAATGAGGGTGCCGTTGGATATTGCCATTAATGGTGGCGAGAGTGATTATAGAAATCGCTTACTTCACGATATGTTTCGGTATATCGGTTTAGGTGAGAGCGCGGGTTCAGGTTTGCCAAAAATATATCAAGGCTGGAGTAGTCAGCATTGGCGTGACCCTATGCTTCGGGAAAAGCTGGAACCTTCTGATCAGACATTACTTGAACTGCATACCTTGAGTTTAGTGCCTGAAAAAGTACTCACTGAACTACGCTTATCATTGGGGAATGAGGTTTTTGATGCGCTAAGTGAAAATGAGCGAGTTATTTTAGTAACCGCTTATATTGAGACGACTGTGGACCACAGACGCATAATGTCGGTAATGGATATTCATCCTAGGGATTTAACGGTGTTATTTGCGGGTTTGGTGGAAAAGGGTATTATTTATCAAGAGGGTAGCGGTAGAGGGACTATTTATTTTCTATCTGGTGCGCGTAAGGTTGATGTTGCTGAACTCTCTGCTTTTGCCGTTAGTTCCGGAGGTCTGGGGGTTAGCTCTGGGGGTTTGGAGGGTAGGTCTGGGGGTTTGGGGGATAGCTCTGGGGGTTTTGATGATTTACAAGCAATAGCTGCTGAGGTTGCTGGTAAGAAAAAGGCTCCCAAACCATTAGTCGAATCAACAATACTATCACTCTGTCAGGTTAAAGCATTATCGCTTGAGGAGCTGGCTAGTTTGTTAAACAGATCAAGTGAAAGTATTCGTAAAGATTATTTGCAGCCTATGATAAAGGATAAGCGGTTGCGCTATCTTTACCCCACTATTCCAAATCACCCAGAGCAAGCTTATACGGTAAACGATAAAAAAGGCTCCGAATGATTACTGAAGACCAATTAGAACAACTCTGCCTAGACTGGTTTAAATTGATCGGTTATGACTATGTGTGTGGTTACGATATTGCGCCTGATGGTGATAGCAGTGAGCGCAATGACTATCGTCAAATTATCTTATTTGATCGATTGTTAAATCAGTTACAAATAATTAATCCGCAATTGCCGATATCAATTTTAGGCGATGTGGCACAACAAATTTCCAAGCCAGAAACACCCGTTTTAATTAACAGCAATAAAGCTTTCCACCAGCTTTTATTGGAAGGGGTAAAGGTTGAATACAAAGAGGGTGGAAAAACTAAAATAGATTATGTTCAGTTAATAGATTTTAGCTGTGTTGAGAATAATCAGTTTTTGGTAGTGAATCAGTTTACCTTGTCAGGTACAAAACAAATGCGCCGCCCTGATGTGATTGTGTTTATTAATGGCTTGCCCTTGGCAATCATTGAGCTAAAAAATCCCGTTGATAAAAGCGCTGATATTTGGTCAGCCTATCATCAATTACAAACTTATAAAGATGAAATTTCTGATTTGTTTGTTTTTAATGAAGCGTTGGTGGTGAGTGATGGTTTGGAGGCTAAAGTTGGGTCGCTTACGGCGAGTAAAGAGCGGTTTATGCCGTGGCGAACTATTGCAAATGAACATGATAAACCGCAATTTGAATATCATCTAGAAACAATGGTTAAAGGCTTTTTTAAACCGGAATTGTTTTTAGATTACATTCATTATTTTGTGTTGTTTGAGCAAGCTGGTGACAATACCATTAAAAAAATTGCCGGTTATCATCAATTCCATGCCGTGCGTGAGGCGGTGAAAGCGACGGTGATTGCATCGCAACAGCAAGGTGTTGCTGAGCCGCGTGCTGATTATGCGGATAAAGTGGTTCCCGGTTCTGGTAAAGCAGGAGTGGTATGGCATACCCAGGGTTCGGGCAAGTCGATTTCTATGGTTTGTTATGCAGGTAAATTGTTAGCACAACCCGAAATGAATAATCCAACGATTGTGGTAGTGACTGATCGCAATGATTTAGATGGTCAGTTGTTTAATACTTTTGGCATGGCTGCTGATGTTTTAAAACAAACACCTGTGCAAGCGGGTGATCGTGATGAGTTGCGTGATATTTTGGCTTCGCGTCAATCGGGTGGGATTATTTTTACTACGGTGCAAAAATTTTCCTTACTCGATAATGAAACCAGTCACCCTATTCTAAGTGATCGTCATAATATTGTGGTGGTGAGTGATGAGGCACATCGTAGCCAATATGGTGATAAAGCCAAATTAAATGCCAAGACTGGGAAATACACTTTCGGTTATTCCAAACACATGCGAGATGCCTTGCCGCAAGCCTCGTTTATTGGTTTTACTGGCACGCCCATTTCTGCTGAAGATAAAGATACCCGCGCCGTGTTTGGTGATTATGTGTCTATCTATGATATTCAAGATGCAGTGAATGATGGTGCTACTGTGCCTATCTACTACGAATCACGCCTTGCCAAGCTGGATATTAAGCAAGCCGAGATAGAAGCCTTAAATGATGAAGTCGAAGAGGTAATAGAAGACGAGGAAGATATTTCGCTGCGTGAAAAAACCAAATCTCAATGGGCGGCATTGGAGAAATTGGTAGGCAGTGAGCCACGAATGAAGCAAGTGGCTAAAGACTTGGTTGCTCATTTTGAAAACCGCATCACTTCTATGCCCGGTAAAGGAATGATTGTGTGCATGAGCCGTGAGATTTGTGTAGATATGTACAACGCTATCATCGCTATTAAACCGGAATGGCACGATACAGATACAACCAAGGGTGCGATTAAAATTGTGATGACAGGGTCTGCATCTGACAAGGAAAAGTTACAACCGCATATCCATAACAAAGAAACCAAAAAACGCTTTGAAAAACGTTTCAAAGATGTAAATGACCCACTGCAATTAGTGATTGTTCGGGATATGTGGCTAACGGGTTTTGATGCACCAAACTGCCATACTATGTATATCGACAAGCCTATGAAAGGCCATAACCTGATGCAGGCCATTGCCAGAGTTAACCGCGTATTTAAAGACAAGCCGGGCGGTTTGGTGGTGGATTATATTGGTATTGCTAATGAATTAAAGCAGGCTTTAAAAACCTATACCGATTCGAAAGGTAAAGGCGCGCCGACTTTAAATACCCGGGAAGCCTATGCCATCTTGCTGGAAAAAATGGATGTTGTGCATGGCATAATGCATGGTTTTGATTACCGCGAATATGAAACCAAAGCATTGCAGTTATTGCCCGATGCGATGAATCATATTTTGGGTTTAGAGGATGGAAAAAAACGGTTTTTAGATGTGATGGCGGCCATTAGCAAAGCCTACACATTATGCGGCACTATGGATGAAGCGGAACCATTGAAAAAAGAAATTGCTTTTCTTTCCGCAATAAAAGCTGCGATCAGTAAATTTACCAGCATTGATAAACGTCGCACTGACGAAGACAAGAACTCAACCCTGAAGCAAATTATTGATAATGCCATTGTTTCTGAAGGTGTGGCTGATGTATTTGCGATGGTGGGGCTGGATAAACCTGATATCGGTTTATTATCGCCTGAGTTTTTGGAAGATGTAAAAAATATGCCACAACGAAACCTTGCGGTCGAGTTGTTAGAAAAACTATTGCGTGATGAAGTTAAGGCGCGCATGAAAACTGATGTGGTGTCTGAAAAGAAATATTCAGATCGGATCATGGAAACCCTGCGCAAATATCACAATCGCGCCATCGAAACCGCGCAGGTGATTGAAGAGCTTATTAACATGGCTAAAGACATGGATGAGGATTTAGCGCAGGCAGAAAAGTTGGGTTTAAATAGAGATGAAATTGCCTTCTATCGTGCGCTGATACAAAACGAAAGCGCCGTTAAAGAATTGGGTGATAACAATCTGCGCGAGTTAGCAAAATATGTAACCAAGCAATTGCGCAAATCGACAACTGTAGATTGGCAGGTACGAGATAGTGTGCGAGCCAAATTACGTAATCTGGTAAGACGCGCGTTACGACGTTGGAAATACCCGCCTGATAAAGCCGATGAAGCGATTGAGTTATGTTTAAAACAGGCAGAAGCGTTGAGTAATAGTTGGAGTCTTTAGGTACTTCTTACTTGATCAGGAAGTGATCTTGAATAACACTTGAAAGAAATTAAATATCAATAGGTTGGCTAAAATAACTGATAGAAATACTATGTTGAAAATAATATTAAAAAGGAGTAAGTTTACAATATAAAGGTTTTCTAATGTAGAGAATAGAAAAGGCAGGCAATCATGACTAAAAAAATAGATTATAAAAGACGTCAATTCTTGCAACATTCCGCTATAGGAGCTGCGGCTAGTGCATTTCCAGAATTACTGCTGGCTCAATCAGCTAGAATTCAGAGCAAGCCATCGCCGAATTTTCACCCTGATGTCGAAATTGAATTTATTACACGGAAAGCTTTTGTGCCTATTTCTCCACAGGGACCTAAAACGGGTGTTTTTAAGTATTACGCAAAATTGTTAAAAGGCCCAAAAAATACCCTGGTCGAACTTAAAAACAATTACTTAGGGCCGATATTAAATTTCACCAAAGGCCAAAAAGTCAGAATTTATTTTCATAATGAATTACCTGAACCTTCTATTATTCATTGGCATGGATTACATGTACCCCAAAAGAGCGATGGCCATCCGATGTATGCCATTCAAAATGGCGAACGATATGTCTATGAATTTGAGGTAAAAAATAGAGCCGGGACTAGTTTTTATCATTCCCATACTCACGAGATGACTGCAACCCAGGTCTATAAGGGGTTGGCAGGGCTTATTCAAATTACTGATGATGAAGAACAAAGACTGGAGTTGCCTACAGGAGAATATGATATCCCGATGGTTCTCCAGGATAGAACCTTGGATGCCAATAATCAATTAACTTATTTGCGGGGAATGCATAGTCGAATGCTGGGCTTTTTAGGCAAACAAATACTGGTCAATGGCAAACCGGATATGCGTTTTCAGGTTAAATCCAGAGCTTATCGATTTAGAGTACTTAATGGCTCAAATTCCAGAATATACAAATTAGGGTGGCAAGATGGTACGCCCCTAACCGCAATTGCAACCGATGCTGGGATATTACCAAAACCGGAAACCAAGCCTTATATTATGCTTGCTCCAGGAGAAAGAGTGGAGTTATGGCTTGATTTTAGTGGCAGAAAAGTAGGTTCAGAATTGGTTATGTACAGTCTTCCACATTCTGGCACTATGCCGCTTATGTACGAACGGATGCAAGGCCGAGGTGGTGGTATGGGTCGCCGTGGAGGCATGGGTATGATGGGAGGAGGTATGCAAGGCGGCATGATGGGGGGTATGGGCATGATGTCAGGTGGCTTAGCACAGGGGAGTAAGTTTCCTATTGCTACCTTTCATATTAGCGAGAAAGTCAGTGATTCACCAAAGTTACCGAGTAAGCTGGTCAACTTCCAGCATCTATCTGAAAAAAATGTTGATAATGTCCGTGATCCAATTCCGATCGCTATTGCCATGCGGAGGATGTCTTTATCACTAAACGGTAGAACATTTTCTATGGATCGTGCTATGGATATTGAACAAGTAAAGTTAGGTTCAATCAAGAAAATTAAAATCTATCATGACCAGGGAGGGGGTATGGGCAGAGGTGGAATGGGTATGATGGGCGGCGGTATGGGAGGAGGTATGATGATGTCTATGGCGCATCCCATTCATTTACACGGCCAGCAATATCAAGTTATTTCCAGGAAAATGACAGGTTCACGCACGGAAGCTTACGAAACGGTTAAAGATGGTTTCATTAACAGTGGATGGAAAGATACCGTACTGGTTATGCCAGGTGAAGAAGTAGAAATTATCAAACCTTTTCAGGATTACAAGGGTTTGTTTTTATATCACTGCCATAATCTGGAGCATGAGGATTTGGGTATGATGCGGCAGTTTTATGTTGGGTGATTTGTAGCCGTCCAGATCCCACCAAATTTTGCGGATGTTTACGGTATCAGCCTCCAGATCATATTGATTTTATCAATTTTAGCTTGCTTGATCTCATCGGTTGATTCCGTATCGATGTAAATCGATTTTTTGAAAATGGAGGGTCTAAAATATACTTCTGCAGTTTTTTTATCTGGGTCGTGAATGTCCTCGAGTGCGGCTTGAAACTTCTCCAAGTATTCTTCATATTGGTTATTGTCTCCATTTAATATGAAAGTCACTAAAAGTAAATAAAATGAAAGTGTCTTTTGCCGCTCGCTTAATGTGTTGTTTGGGTTGTCGATTCCTGATTTCAGTATAACTGCGTAACTTTTTCTAGTTTGCGATGTACCATCAAGAATTTCCTCAACGATTTGTCGGTAAAGAGTATCACTAACACTATCATCCTTAAAAGAGAGGGCGAAGTCGTATGTGATTTTTGCCTTCTTAGTATTTAAACCCATTTCGGTATGAAATTGAGTCCCTAAGCTATTTTTTAAGAACTTTTTAACTTGTCTATTAGATACATTTAGCTTAGAGAAAATTTGGTCGCTAGAAAAGTCCAGATCAGAGAAAACCTGATTGATGAGATATCTTTTTTCTTTGATAGCATTTCTGTGTGCTTTAGTCTCTTCGGTAAGACCTTTCATTTTTAGTCTATAGTTCTCCATTTCTGAATTGAATGTTTTAAATTCATCTTCGGCTTTTTCTTTTACGCTTTTTACTTCCTTAACTTTGTCATAACCAGAAACACCTAATAATACAAAAAGTGCGGTAAATATGCTCCCAATTGCTGTTCCTGCAAAGGTAAAAGCTCTGCGGCTTCTTTCAACGTTATCAATGACTTCATGGGCTCTTTTACTGGTTTGATCAAAAACTGTTTGTGTGGCTTTTAAGGAAGCATCAATTATTTTTATTTCGGTATCGAGTTTGCCGTTGACGTGTTTTATTTTTTCATCAACACCTCTAAGTTTCTCGTTTAAGACATGATCACCTAAGTCCCGCAATCGTTCACTTAGTTTAACAAGCAGTTTGAAGCAGATTTCCGGATGTACTTGCAGCAGCTTGATAAATTCTTGACCATTGAATTCCAATAATATACAAGGCTCAGTAGCAATCACAGTTGCGGATCTCTTTTTGTGCTCGAAAAGGGCCATTTCTCCAATGAGATCTCCTTTTCCCATACTACTCAATAATACATCTTGATCATTGGGACCTTTCAGGAATACATTTGCCGACCCTTGTCCGATCAGGTAAATCGATTGATCCTGGTCTCCTTCTCTTACGATGACCTGATTCTTAGCCGCAATTATTTCTATCGATACACGCTCGTCCAGTAACGTTGTAATCTCTTTGCTACTAAGGTCAGAAAAAACGGGGTGCTGTTGTAAGTATCTGTTCCAGTCAAAATTACTCATGCAGAATACCTTTCAAATTGTGAGTTCAAGCCATGTAGTAAGGATATTGCCCAGTTATTTTAATGGCAGACCATATGCGATGGGCGCACTTCATCCCCTACTTATCCTATTATTCTATTCCTTGCATTATACTCCGCCCAACCATTGGGGCAACGATTTGTGTAGAATATCCTAAATGTTAGAAAGTCATTAACGGTACTCATAATTGTTCTTCTATTTTTGGGTACAAGCCGTCAAAAAAATCGTGAGTATTTTATGAATCGAGAATTATTATTGTTAAGGCATGGCAAGTCTGACTGGGGTGTCAATATCGATGATTTTCACCGTCCTTTAAAAAAAAGAGGAATTCGTGGGGCAAGACAGGCTGGTGAATGGCTACAAAAACAGCAATTGCTACCTGAGACAATTATAAGTTCTCCTGCAGAACGTGCCATTGATACGGCCAACATAGTTTGTGAAATGATGGGGCTATGTCAGCAGTCTATTTTGCAAGAACAACGTATTTATGAAGCTGATTTAAAAATGCTTAAACAGGTACTATCTGAACTTTCAAATGATATTCAAAGAGTGTTATTGGTTGGGCATAATCCCGGGATGGAAGAATTGATGGTGCATTTATCAGCAAGGAAAATAAGGATGCCCGAAGACTATAAACTCTTGCCTACAGCAACATTGGCCAGACTGAAAATTTCCGTTCCCTGGGATAAAATTGAGAAAAATTGTGCTGAGTTGCTAGAAATAAAGCGTCCTGATAAATAAACCTAATGAAATTTAATGAGCATAAAAATATAGCGCAGGCTATTGACTTTAAAGCACTTAATATAAATACTAGGATAATAAAAAAATGAAGCAACAATGCTTTAAAATAACAACAAATTCAAAATGTTGCAATATAATTCCATACCTGACTAATATCTTTATAATCATTTTCCTTATAATAAGTGTACCTGCTCATGCCGAAAATACGTGGACAACTGTTCAGCCTTCTTACCGGCAAGTGGTTGTTACCGGTTTTAGCAGGGCAAGACACAGTATGGTTTTGTCTACAGAAGTAGATGGCAAGGTTGAGCGAGTTTTTGCTGATGTAGGCGATATCATTCCTAAACATGGAAAAGTCACTTGCTTAGATGATACTTTTGTCAAAATTGATATCAACTTAGCGAAAAGCGAAATTGCCCAATACCAGAATGATATCCACTATTTTGAAAAACAAGTAGAGCGCTATCGGGACTTGGTGGGAAAAAATAGCGCGGCTGTTAGCCAGCTTGATGATTGGCAACGACAATTAGCTAATGCACAGCGTCGGGAGCAGCAGAAAAAACTGGATAAACAAAGGCAGCAAGAAAAAAGAAAACGCCATTGTATAAAATCCCCTGCAGGTTGGTATGTCATCAATCGCTATGTAGAACCTGGGCAATGGCTTGTCATAGGTAGTCAAGTGGCTAAAGTAGGCAATTACACAAAATTACTAGTTCCTTTGGCTTTATCAGTTAATGAACTAAAGATATTAGAAAATAATCAGCATAACCTTATTGTTAGCCTCCCTGAGTATGGCCAACAAGTACCGGCCACAATTGAGCGTATTTCCCCTGCTTTCGATGAGAAATCCAGGAAGGTCCAGGTTGACTTACTCCTGGAGAAAAATCTTCCTGTAAATCGTGGTGGATTGAGAGTTGAAGTGAAACTCAATCTGCCAGATCCCTCTGGCACTTTTTCAATATTAGCTGGGGCATTAGATAAGCGTTTTGAGGAAGTATGGTTAGAACGGAAAAATGGGGAGCCTCTCCGTGTAGAATTACTGGGCTACGCTGACAATGGCCAAGTACGCATTGCATCTCCAGAAATAAAAATCGGCGATCAATTTAAAATCCTCAAACCTTAGGTACGGTACAAACAGTATGCAAGCCATTGTTCGCTTTTCTCTAAAGCAAAAGATTTTTTATAATCTGGTTTTTATCTTACTTACGGTTGTTGGTTTCCTTGCCATGAATCAATTACCCGCCGAGAGATATCCCAATATTAATTTTGGTGAAGTCAATGTTTTTACTGCTTATCCAGGGGCTTCGCCTATAGAAGTAGAAACTCTGATTACTCGCAAGTTGGAAGAACAGATTGAAACGGTTGAAAATATCGAATGGATTAACTCTACATCTTACCCAGAACGATCCCATATCCGGTTAAAATTTATTGACGATTCGGATTATTCGCATCTTTATAACGAAGTGCGGTTTAAAATTCTTAGCATGATGGGGGAATTGCCTGATGAAGTCGATCCACCTGAAATTAATAATGTAACTGTTGATGACTTTTTGCCGGTTATTGTTATCAATCTTGCAGGCGAGCACAGTAACCGTGCATTGGCATTGATGGGGGAGCATATAAGAGCTCGCATTCAGAAAATTTCTGGCGTACAGGAGATCGAAGTTTTAGGTGAATTTATCAGGGAATTTCATATCTATCTGGATACCCAAAGGTTAAGTCAGTATGGGGTGAGTTTTAATGAAGTGGTTAATGCATTGCAAGATGTTAACCTCTCTATGCCTTCTGGAAATTTCGCAACCGAAAACAATAACTATCTGGTTAAAGTAGATGAGAAATTTCATAGTCGGAAACAGGTAGTCAAAACGATTATTCGACGGGATGGCGATGGAGGTTTCATCCGTCTAGAAGATTTAATTAAACGTGCAGATCTGGACTATCGTGATCCGATCGTTATTTCTTCGGTCAATGGTAAAGATGTGGTTTCTCTAAAAGTTATTAAAACGCAAGCAGGTAATGCGATTGATATTAAGGAAGCTATTATTCAGGAACTTGATAGTTTTAATAATCTATTTGAACGGGAAAAACTGGAAGTAATCCTAACTCAGGATTCCACAAATAAAATCAAGGATGGTCTTAGTACTTTGGGTTTAAACATGCTGTTGGGTATGGTTCTGGTATCCGCTATTATCTGGTATTTCATGGGCTTTCGTAATGCTGGTTTGATCACCATTGGCATTCCTTTTTCCTTCATGATAACCATGTTGTTGATGTATCTAAGTGGTAATAGTCTCAACGAAATCAGCTTATTTGCTTTTGTTTTGGTTACAGGGATTATTGTCGATGATGCCATTGTGGTCTGTGAAAATATATATCGTCACATTCAGGAAGGTAACGAGGTTTATGATGCTATTGTTGCAGGCACTGCAGAAGTTGGATTACCAATCATATCTTCTACGCTAACGACGGTTGCAGCCTTTCTACCAATGCTTATTATGACTGGAGCAACCGGTGAGTTTTTCGCACAAATTCCGATTGCCGTATCTTTTGCTTTAGTGGCCTCATTAATCGAATGTTTGCTTATTTTACCTATTCATTATCTTGATTTTGGGCCAAGGAGCCAGTCCGAAAATAGAGAACCCATTGCCGGTGTACCTTCCAGTCAATTGGAAAAAGATAATTTTATTTTGGAGTTTTCTCGAACACTAACCAACCGGGTATTAAACTTCACACTGAAACACAGATTCTTAAGTGTTCTGAGTATTTTTTTGTTGCTGTTTGCTGCTATTAGCATTTTAGCAGTTTCTGCATCTGGAAAGATTCCTTTAATCAATATCAAATTCTTTCCTGATGACTACACACTATATTATGCGGATATTAAAGGACCCTCTGAAATATCAATAGAACAAATAGATACCAAAGTTCGGGAAATAGCCCGTTTCATTATGGCCGATGGTGAAGGCTTTGCTAAATCAGCTGCTGGTTTTGCCGGTTTTTATCCCAACGAGGATTACGAACCTGTTTATGGTAATAACTTTGGTACTGTTATGGTGACTCTGCCGGTAAAAAACCAACAAAAATTTGATGATCCGCTAGAGCATCTGGAAAATATGCGGAAAAGGTTGAAAAAAGCTTTTGAAAAAGATGGATTTTCCTTAAGTGTTCACCCCCAGAAAGATGGCCCTCCGACAGGAAAAGACATTAACGTGCGAGTTGTCGGGACAGAGTTTGGTTTGATCTCTGGATTAGCCGATGAAATTTTCCTTTTTTTACAGACAGAAAAAAATATAGCACCTTATCTTGTGGATTTGGAAGATGGTCGGGGAAAACCTAAACAGGTATACCGTTTTGATATTAACCATGAGCGGGTTAAGGAATATGATCTTGACAATACTCAGGTTACTCAGCTTGCAGGCAGTGTTTTGGATGGCCGCTATGTTGGTAAATATCGGCTTAATGATGAAGAGATTGATCTTAAAGTACTCATTGCTCCTGAATGGATAAAGACCCCACAGCAGGCTTTAACGGTGCCTGTTATTGAGCATGCGAGCGGCCCGGTTCGATTAGCTGATGTTGTCAATTTACGTAGTTATTTTTTGCCTGGTGAATTACACCGTTATCAAGGTCAGCGCGCAATTAGTATTAAGGCTGATATTAAACCAGAAGCGCCCACATCAACTCCGGCAATTATTGCCTCCGTAAATGCCTTTTATCAACAAATACAGAGTAAATACTCTGGAGCAACCTTGGTGTTTGGGGGTGAGCATGAAGATACGCGGCGTTCTTATACTTCTCTCATGTACGCTTTTGTTATCGCTATTCTAGTGATGTACATCATACTTGCAGCCCAATTTCAATCCTATCTGCAACCGGTCATTATTCTTTCAGCCATTGCCTTTGCCTTAATCGGCGTTGTGTTCGGTAAACTGGTTACGCAGTCCTTATTCACTGTCAATAGTTTCATTGCCGTGATTGGTGTTGCAGGTGTGGTTGTCAACGATGCATTGATTCTGATAGATTTTATGAATAAGCTTTATATTACGGGTGTGTCACGTCGGGAAGCCATAAATGGTGCTATTGCGGTACGGCTTCGTCCGATTATATTGACGACTTTAACAACAACATTGGGATTGCTACCCATGGCACTTGGTTTTCCCGAGAAATCCATAGTTTGGGGAGCGATGGCATCAACATTCGTTTCTGGCCTCGCTGCCGCTACCATATTAACTTTATTTATCGTGCCGGTATTGTGGGATATGATTAAGGAAAGGCAGGGTAAAGCTGAGGGCAAAATGCTGCAGTAGTCCATATTCATAAATCATTATATGGGAGCGTGTCATTTTCTAGCAGCCAGGTTTTGTTCAAAAACAATGTGAAATATTACCTTGATAAGTGTGGTTTTTGCTTATATAGTCACAGTCTTAAGGTTTTGTTAAGTATCTATTTCTGATTGATAAGGGCCTGCTATGGAATTTGAGACACAAATTTCTCCAAGATTAAAAAAAGGGTTTAGCTGGAAAGGGTATACAGAAGTAAATTTTGGCAATAGGGGGATATTGCCAAACTGTGTATTTCATAGGATATCTAAGTATGTCGCAAGATTTTATATAAGTTTAATTCTAGTCTCCCTCTGTTCATTCAGTTTTGCTCAGGGGTTCCCTGAATCTGCCAAGCCCCGACCGGGAGCACCCATCATACAACCTCAAAAAAATATTGAGGAACTTCCTGAGATCGAAGTATACCCAATGGGAGAAGCTGCACCGCCAGGCGCCAGTAAGATTATTTCCATGTTAAAAGGCATTAATTTTGTAGGAGTCACCCGCTATAGCGATGCCGATCTCAAGGAATATTATCAAAAATATCTTGGTAAAAAGATTTCATTAACTCAGGTTTTTACCATTGCTGAGCAAATTCAGGAAAAATTTCGAACTGATGGTTTTATTTTGACGAGGGTTATCGTACCCGAACAAAAAGTAAGCAATGGTATATTCAAAATTCAGGCCATAGAAGGCTTTGTTAATAATATCAAAATTGAAGGAGACATCGGCCCGGTTCAAGACCGTGTGCGAGCGACTCTGAATAATTTGCTTTATCAACAACCGGTTACAGAAGCCGATCTGGAACGTTATTTACTCCTGGTTAATGATTTGCCAGGTATTCGTGCAGTGGGGTATTTACGTGCCAATAAGGGGGAATTAGGCGCGTCAGAATTGGTTATCCAGGCCGAACGAAAAGCGTTTGAGGGCTATGCCTATGTCAATAATCGGGGTTCCAGATTTACTGGGCCACATCGGTTTGTCATGATGGCTAGAGAAAATTCAGCAACCTTCCTTGGCGAACAAATCGAAGGCTTGTTTCTGCACAGTCTGTTTGATGATGAACAACGCTTTGGTCAACTAACCATTCGCCAACCCTTAACTAGCGAAGGTTTACTACTGGAACTATCCGCTGGATTTGGTCCTTCCAGACCCGGTTTTGGTCTAGATGTTATTGACACTGAAACCGAAGCCCTCACTGTGAATGCAAAATTAAGTTATCCCGTGATCCGTTCCAGAAAACATAACTTATATATTGAAGGTGGTTTTCAGAGCATTGATCAAGAAGTGAGGATTTTGGACGAAAAAATTACCCGGGATCAACTTAGGGTCTTCTTTGCAAACGCTTTGTATGATTTTAAAGATGATTACGGTGGTCTGTCGCAGGTCACTGTTGGAATACGACAAGGATTGGATGTGTTTGATGCCAGCGAAAAAGGTGATCCTGATTTATCACGTGCCGAAGGGGCATCAGAATTTACCAGCCTGAATTTATATGTATCCAGGCATCAACATTTATGGGAAAACCTAAGCCTATTTTTGGCCGGAACCGGGCAATATTCCTTTGATACCTTATTAAGCGCAGAAGAATTTATCTTGGGTGGAGAACGATTTGGTCGTGGCTACAATCCTGCTGAACTAGCTGGAGACAGCGGCTTAGGTATTAGCACAGAACTACAGTATACGGTGCCAGGACCATTTCAGTTTTGGGAAAGTGTTCAAGGATATGGATTCTATGATTTTGGCGTAGTTTGGAATCGTGATCAGGGAGAAAAAAGTCACGAATCGTTAGCATCCGCCGGGTTTGGTTTAAGAAATCAGTTTTTAGAACATTTTTTCGTAGATCTGGAAGTCGCCTGGCCCTTAACCTTAAAGCCTGAAACGTACGACAAAGAACCGAGATTCTTTTTTCAGGTCTTAACCCGTTTTTAAACATAAAATAATAATAGTAGAGGTTGAAGATGACACGGCAAACCCAAAAAACGAAACAACACAAAGCTGGTTATTCATCACCTAAGAAAAAAGCCCTCTCCAGAGGGAGAGGGTTGGGTGAGGGGGAATCAGACCAGAATAAACAGCATTTTTCAGTAGCCTGTAAACGCACACTACTGGCTATCGCAATTGCATCGCTATTGTATCAAAACAGTGCAATAGCAAATCCAAGGGGTGGAAAAGTCGTTGCCGGTTCAGCACAAATCATCCAAAAATCGCCAGGCAAACTAGACATTATTCAAAAAAGCCACAAAGCTGTCATAAATTGGCGAGGGTTTTCCATTGCACGCGGTGAACATACTCGTTTCATCCAGCCTTCCAGTTCCGCGATTGCATTAAACAGGGTGCGTGGAGGACAAGCTTCATTGATTAATGGCGCGTTAACCGCCAACGGTAATGTCTGGTTGATAAACCCCAACGGAGTATTATTCGGCAAAGGCGCACAAATTAATGTCCGTGGACTGATGGCGACAACCAGCGATATCAACAATGACGACTTTATGGCCGGGCGTTATCTATTCAATAAACCCACCGATAATATAAACGCCACTATTGTTAACCAGGGCCAAATTGAAGTGACCGATGGTGGGTCAATCGTACTGGCTGCTCATAAAGTCAGCAATGAAGGAACCATTAAAGCAAAATTGGGGCATGTCGTATTAGCCAGTGGCGATACCTTTACTATGGATTTTCACGGTGATGGCTTACTGCAATTTGATATTGGTGATCCTGTGCAACAGGTTGGTAATGGAGACACAGAAGCACTAGTTTCAAACCCAGGCAAGATTACCGTTGATGGTGGAATCGTCGAAATGACGGCCAGAACCCGAAATACCATGGTTGAACGGGTTATCAATATGGAAGGTATTATTCAAGCAAGGGCTGTTGGTGTTGAGGATGGAACCATTATTCTTTCAGGGGGTGAAATAGGAACTGTTACCGTTTCTGGAACACTAGATGTTTCGGGTACAGAACAAGGACAAGTTGGTGGTGTAGCAAAGGTTCTGGGAGAAAAAGTTGGGATAATTGATGGAGCAGAGATTGATGCTTCAGGTGATGCTGGGGGTGGCGACGTTTTGGTGGGCGGTAATCTACATGGTGCCGGGCCAGAGCAAAATGCCAGGGAAACTTTAGTCGCAGATGATGTTTTTATACATGCGGATGCTTTAAGTAGAGGTGATGGTGGTACAGTTGCAGTATGGGCGGATGAATCAGCTGATATAAATGGCACAATAACTGCGAGAGGGGGTAGTGTGTCAGGCAATGGTGGTTTTATAGAAACTTCTGGAAAACAGTTTCTGAAGGTATCCTCTAGCCCAGATGCTTCAGCATCAAATGGAAAAGCTGGTACCTGGTTAATTGATCCGACTGATATCAGAATTGTCTCTCCGGAAGGTACAGGAATAGAAACTAGTTTTGTAGCTGCAGAGACCATTAATAATGCTTTAAATAATGGGACTAGCGTTACCTTGGATACCAGTACAGCCACTAATAATACTAACAATGAGTTTCCACTTGGAAATATTACCCAGGAAAGTGGAGCAACAATCAGTAAAACAGATGGCGTCGAAGCAACGTTGACGTTACAAGCTGAAAATAACATTATTCTTAACGATAGCATTGTTTCGATTGCTAATAAATTAAATGTTGTTCTTAATTCAGATCGAGATACCCAAAATGGAGGGGCAATTATAATAAGCCCAGGAAGTGAGATCAGGAGTAATGGTGGCGATATCATTATGGGAGGAGGTAGTGATCCATTAAATGAACCTGCAATTGCAACAGAAAATAGTTTTATAAATAATAGTGATGGTAGTCCAATTCAAATTGGAAACGGTATTCAGATAGGCGCATCTCAAGAGGAAGCAGTTAATATTGATGCTGGTGGAGGCGATATCAAGATGACTGGGAGAGGTCGTCTCGATGGTGTAACCGAAAGTCCTACGGGTATAGCTATTTTCGGTGAAAGTATAGTGCAAACCTTAGGTGATGGAAACATTAGAATGAATGGGTTTGGAGGTGAAGGACTTAATTTTGTCGATGGCAGTTTGGATGTTAGATCGAGAAGTAATGCGATCGCAATAACAGAATCTTCTGAAATTATTACTGCTGATGGCAACATTGAGTTGATTGGCGTCGCAGATGGTGATGGCAGGGAAAATAATGGAGTCTTGCTTCAAGATAGTAAAGTAACTTCGACTGGTACTGGCTCAATTTCGATAGAAGGTACTGGCGGAGGGGGCAACTTTGCTAACCGAGGTATTTATATTGAAGGGGAGGGAACACAAGTTCTTACTGATTCAGGAAGTATTACTTTAACAGGCACCGGTGGTCAAAATAACATCAATGATTCCGATACCAATGATGGTGTATCAATCTTAAATGGCGGGACCGTGGAATCTCAAAGCAGCAATATCACTATTACTGGAATAGGTGGTTTTGGTAGGAAAGGTAACCAGGGCATTAATCTAGGTAGTACTACTGATGATGGTATTGGGGCTGCTATACGCTCAAACGGTGGGAATATTGAACTGAATGGTACGGGTCAGGGCGAAGCCGAAAACCGACTTGACACTGTTACTTTTGAACCAGGAAATAGAAGCCACGGTATTGCGATTTATAATAATGGAGTGATAGAAACATCTAGGAATGGAAGTATACAGCTGGATGGTAAAATAGAAAGTTCTGAGCTTGGCACATCTGCAGTTTTTCTATCCAATTTTGGTGATAATACGCAAAATATCCCCTCCCCTAAAATTACTTCTGAGAATGGCAATATAGATATAAAGGGAATTGCTGATGGTCAAAATGGTTCTGGTAATACTGGTATTTTTTTAGCCCAGGGAGGCAGTATTGAATCAAGCGGTGCAGGATCAATCAATATGGAAGGTGTTGGTGGTAATGGTAGATCAGGTAATCATGGTGTAATAATCCAAGATCTTAATACAGTGGTCAAAACTACCAATGGAAACATTGGTTTTACCGGAACTGGTGGCGATGATACATCAGGAGATTCTGGCCCAACCAATAATGATGGTATATCTATTTTTAATAGTGCCAAAGTAGAAGCAACTGGGCTAGGAAATATAAACTTTGTGGGTTCTGCCGGACAAGGAGAACTAGACAATCAAGGTATTGCAATTGGCAGTTCGGATGCTGATTTCAACACTATAGTAAAAACCAATAGTGGCGATATTAATTTGGTTGGAATGGGTGGTAATTCAAGCAGCAGCCCGAGTAATTTTGGGAATCATGGTGTATTTGTTTTCGACAATGGAACTGTAGAATCGGACTCAGGGTCAATTACTATTGAAGGTAGTAGCGGCCAAAATGGTAAAGGTATTTTTGCTGCTAATGTATTCACCGAGCAATCACAACCTGTTAGGATAGCAACAGCATCCATAGATTCAATGATTACCTTGAGAGCAGACCAGTTTGAATTACGCTCCCCAACTGAAATCAGTGGCTCAGGTGTTCTACAGCTAGAACCACTGGATCCAAATCTTGATATTTCAGTTAGCTTAAGTGATGCTATTAAAGATGGTTTTTCTGAAGTATTTATTGGTCACGAGAATGGTAGTGGAACGGTAACAATTACTTCTGATGGCTTTTCTTTTAATGACAAAACCACACTTCGCTCCCCCAATTCAGGTGGTCAGGTGGGTATTGATGGAGATGTCCAGACTAATGGCAATGATTTGGCATTAGTTGCCGGAAGTGCAGTCGATGTTAATGCTGATATTACTACTTCTGGAGGGGCGCTTGATATCAGTACGGCTGGAAATATTGATACTACAGCAGGAGTCCTCAATAGCTCTGCAGGCAGTTCCGATGATGCAGGAGAAATTCGTTTGGAGGCGGCAGGAAATATCAATGCTGGTAATATCGTCGTAAGTTCTTTAAGTGGTAATGGAGGTGATATTACCATAATCAGTCAAAATGGAGCAATCAGTAGTCTTGGAATTGATGCAGGTTCCGGTACTGTTGAATTATCAGCAGGTGAAACTACAGAAGCTACTAACTCAGATTTAACACTAAACGCTGATGTTGTTGCCCAATCGGTGTCACTAAAAGCGGGCGATGCTATCAACCAAACAGCCGGTTTTATCCAATCAAGACAATTAGGTATCGAAGCAGAAAGTCAAACGACTTTAGCTTCAGCAGATATCGATGTCTTGGCTGCTCGCATTACCGGGGCTGGTAATGGCTTTAGTTTTTCTGACCCCAATAGTTTTGCATTAGGACAAGTGGGTAATATCGTAGGTATTACCACTAATAATGGTTCTGTAGATTTGCAAGTAGAAAATACTATTACCTTTAACGAAAATGTTGCAACTAATGGTGGTGATTTTAGTTTAATCGGCGGGGCGTTGTTAGCAAGTAGCACATCAATTTCAACTAATGGCGGAAACATAAATTTTAACGGTTTAGTGAATGGGAATTTTCCTTTGACGTTGGCTGCGGGTAATACTGGGAATATCCATTTTTTTGATGATGTGGGTAATGATGAGGTCCCGCTGGGCCCAGTTAATATCCTCAGTGCTAACAATGTTACTATCGATGGTAGATTTGTAGCGGGTGATATGGACGTACGGCACAACGGGAATTTTACTACGGGTGAAGTAGGCTTTTTGGAGCTTGATAGCCTGGAAATTAATCCCGATGCGAATTCTGCTAATCTTAGGGGAATAGTGGCAGGAGCAGCTGAAAAGGATACTGCTTTAGAAGTGCAAGGACCAGAAAACAATCCTAATTTCACAATTAATGATTGCGTAATTGGTATTTCCTGTTTTAAATCTCCTATAGACGATTCGGTGGAACTTCGAGATTTTCCAGTTCCAGCTGAACCAAGACCAAGTGATATAACAACACCTAGCGAAATACTACTTGTTGATAGTGCCGGTCTATCTAATGTGTTGTTAGTGATGCAGAGACGCAGGCCTTCGAATAATCCGGCAGCTTATCAATATTCAAATTTTGGTAATACTGAGATGTGGGATGATGTTCCTGGCGCCTATTCAATTTCATCTTTTGCTGCTTTTTCTCCAGTACTGGATGAAAAGGATGGAGATAATTCTGAATTTAAGGACGTTGAATAGCCATGAACAGATTAGAAAAATTTGCTCCCCTTTTTACAATCTGTCTAATTATTTCGTTAGCAGGCTGCCAATCGATTTCGCCCCGTTTAGGTTTATTCGGCAACACAAATAACGAAAGTTATGTGATGCAAAGTTTAGTAGATGAAGAGTGTAGATTCAGGGAGTCATTCGCTGATGAATATAAAGGTTTTGGAACACGACAGTTTGAAATCTATTGCGGGAGCTGGGAACATCCAAGTGGTCATGTGTTTCAAGTACCTGTTGATATTAATTCAACGGCCAAAAAATGGTTCGATAGTGGCGTGTGGAAAGATTGGTTAGATAAGCAAATGATTTGCGAAGCGGGAGTAAATGATTTTGTTTACGAGAATGTTACTGCGCAGATTCATTCTTGTAAATTACGAAATGGCA
>JAUXDP010000097.1 GCA_030618325.1 Methylococcaceae bacterium
GATGCAAACGACAATGGCACGGCAGGTGAGACTAGTAATGAATTTACTGCAACGGATAATGCTCCTGTAACCGTCATTGAACCACAGATCAACACTAGTATAAGTGCCGTAGTGGGTGGCTCAGGAAATACAGGAGATATTGGGGACGAGGTAGTCTATACCATCACTTTGACATCATTAGCAGGCAGGCCTGAGGCATTTGATGCATCATTTGAAGACATAATTCCCAGTGATATCGATATTAACCTGGGTGGGGTAACCGTTGTCCATTCAGTTGATGGCAATTTATTTACCGGAGGCGGAACAGGGGATTTTGAACTGGCAGGTAGTACGGTACAGACAGTTGCCGGAAGAAGTTTTAATCTGGCAGAAGGAGAAACAGTAACTATCACAGTTACCGGTACCGTAGCATCGACAGTAAGCGCTGGGCAAACTATTACCAACTCCGCAACAACAACATGGACCAGTATTGATAATGCTGGCCCCAATACGCCAGGTGATGTTGATGGAGAACGAATCGGAACGGTTGGTGTTAATGACTATACCGTTACCCAAAGCACAGATATCCTAATTGCTGCACCAGCAGAGAAAACTATTGTTTCTACCTCGGAAGCTCATACCATTGAGGTGTCTGGTATAGAAAATCTGGCCATCGGTGAAATTGTGCGTTACCGGTTGCAATTTAAATTACCGGAAAGTACCAGTCAAAATATTATTCTCAAAGATAACTTGCCTGATGGCTTGCAATTTTTAAATGATGGAACGGCCAAGGTTGCTTTCGTTGCTAATCAGGGAGGCATTTCTTCAAGTGACTCAACTGCTAGTGGTGGTGAAAATTGGTCCGTAGCAGGAGGAGCTTCTGTTGTTGGCAATACAGTAATAACGCCTACTTTTGATTTAACTGACGAAAATATTTCGAGTTCATCGGTAAACAATATTGATACCTATGCTTCGGGTACCGATGTTTACTTTAAATTAGGTGATCTGACAAATTCTGATTCAGACGGAGATGCCGAATATGTAATAATTGAATTTAATGCGATAGCCTTAAATAACCCTGGCAGTAATGACGTAGGTGATACGCGGGATAACAATTTTGAGTTACTAGTCAATGGTGCCAGCGTCAGTACTTCTTCAACTGTTTCAACCCGTATCGCTGAACCTGTTATTGATGATTTGGCCAAAACAGTAACCGTAACGCCATCAGATGCAGGTGATACGATTACCTATCAGTATGTTTTTTCTAATACAGCCCTTGGCGATGGAGCCACCACAGCTTTTGATATTAAATTAACAGATATATTGGATAGCAATCTCGATTTATTGAATGATTTAGACGTTACCTTTTCAGGTCCAGTTGGGAGTAATTTCATCAACAGCTCAGATATTGCGACAGACACTGTGGATGTTGTGCTGGACAAACTTGCTCCAGGTGAAACTGCAACCATTACAGTTATCGCAACTGTTAAATCAACTGCCCCAGCAGGAGTCGATATAAACAGCACAGCCAATCTGACGTATACATCCCTCCCAGGCGGCACTGGTACTACAGGAAATAGCACGGGTTCTGATACCCCGGATGTTTCTGGTACAAATGCCGGGGAACGAGACGGCTCTGGCTCAAATAACAATGATTACAATGATAATGATACGGTAACAACAACACTATCTACACCGACTATTGACCAACTACAGCCTGTTCCTTCTGAATATGCAATAGGTGATACGGTTACCTACGACATAATTGTTACTTTACCAGAAGGCGAAACCCAGGACTTGCTGATTAGTGATGCTTTACCATCCGGTTTAAGCTATGTCAGTTCCCAAATTATTACCACAGCAGCTGCTAGTGGTGGTTTGTTAGGAGCTGATTTCAATGGGACAGTTGCATCTCCAGCCGGGATCAGCACTGGGGGCTCAGGTGATGATGTTAGCTGGAATTTTGGTGATACCACAACAACTGATAACAATAACGCTGGCGATAATCAATTTTTAATCAGGGTGACTACGCTGGTTGAAAATGAAGCAGGCAATCAGGATGCTACTGTCTTGATTGCCGATGCAGACATTAGCTGGACGAATCCAAATGACAGTAACACTGACAACTTTAATGACCCAACAGATCCTGTTGTTACCATAGTCGAACCAATATTAACTGTTACTACCAACACGGCAGGTGTGCCCGCTATTCCTAGTATTAGTGATACCTTCCAATTTATTACATCGGTTGATCACACTGGTACATCAACAGTAAAAGCCAGTGACATGCTATTTTCAGATACGATGCCATCAGAGCTTAAAATCATCAGTATTGACAATATTGGTGGCACCAATACTTTAGGATTGACTACAGCTGATTTTACTATTGCCGGTGATGGTAGCAGTTGGACTCTAAACCCTGGCTTCGATCTGGAATTGGCCGATGATTTTAGCTTGACGTATACCGTTGAGATTTTGGATATCATAGACCTCAATCAAGGTCTGAGTAATGACGTAAATATTGCATGGGATAGTCGTAATGGTACTGATGCGAATGCCCGAGATGGAAGTGATGGTTCTGGCTTGTTAAATGATTATGTGGCGACTGCCGATGTGGCTATTACTACTAATAATTTGAGTATCGACAAGGTAATTAGTGCAACAGATCAGCCAAATACCAATGGTACCGATGTGGTTATTGGTGAAACGATCACTTATGAACTCACTATCAATGTTTCCGAAGGGGCAACTTCCAATGTGGTGGTAAACGATACCTTGCCACAACAACTAAGTTTTATATCAGGTAGCTTAAGTGTGGTTACGGGGAACCCTGGTATGGCAACGCAATATGTCGATGAGGCTACCTCGCTTAACTACGATATAAATACCCGGGTTTTAACGGTAAACCTAGGTGATATTGGAAATCCAGGAAATGGTAATGCCACTGATGATAAAGTGACGTTACGTTATCAGGCAGTGGTTGAAAACACTAGCAATAATCAAAGCGGTGATGTAAAAAGTAATAATGTTATTGTAACCAGTACGGGTGGTTCGGCAAGTGATAGTACCGATGCGCTTATTATAGAGCCGGAATTGGCAATTAGTTTGACGGTTTCAAATGCAACGCCAATCATCAATGAAACAATTCAATACACATTAGCTGTAGATCATACTACAGACAGTGAAACTGATGCTTTTGACTTAACTTTAACTAATCTTCTAGCTGACCCTGATCTAACCATTACTAGTATTGATAGTATCGGTGGAACTAATGCTGCCGGTTTGACTGTAGCTGATTTTGTTATTACCTCTGATGGTTCTGGCCTTGGATTTGCATCACCAGGAACGTTAGACTTAAGTTTGGCAGATGATTTTATTCTTGTTTTTAGTGTCAAGGTTAGTGGCGATCCTGGTTCTATTGGCAATGTTAATGATATCAGTGTAGATCTTGCCTGGACATCAACCGATGGTGGCAATAGCAATGAACGTGATGGCGGCGGCGGTGTTAATGATTATAGCGCTTCGATTAATCAGAATGTAACGTTGTTACCGGTTCCTACAAAACCTGCATTGCCGGTTTTTGTTTTTGATGCTTCACATAACGATGCTGAACGGGACGAAGAGTACAGCTTTTTCTACCGTCCTGAAGAGCGGTCATTTACCTTGCCTCCATTACCTATTTTTCCAATTTTTAGTGGTGCAACAGAGCCGGGAATGACTTTGAGTTTTAAGTTGTATAACGAAGCCGGTGCGGAAATTGGATCTCAAACGGTTATGGCAGATACAGGGGGGAACTGGATGGCAAATTTTCCAGGTAATATCATGTTTGATCAACCCCATAGCATGAAAATCGAACAAACAGCATCAGTTGTCAGCAATGAGGGGGCAGGTGGATTTAACTTGAGAACTTATTTTAGTCCTGCAATGAATGAGCAGTTATTTTTTAGTCATGCATACAATGTTGACACAGTTTTTTCCAATACTGCATCGGCTTCATTGCAAGCAATCCATCAAGGGCTAAATAACCCTTTTAATCTTGGCGGTGGTGGTTTTTATGCTTATGAATATTTATCCTCATCTTCAACTACAACACAAGGTATTTAGGTAGTTACCCATAATCATTTTTTCTAAAAAACGGAAATATAGACAATGAAAAAAAACAATAGCCCTTTGCCAGTTCTGATAATTACTTGTTGTACACTTATGTATAGTGTTTCAGCATTTTCAGAAAGTAGTCTTAATTTAAACTTACCGCAAAGAACGTATTATCCCAGTTGGGATGAAGAGGCTATTAAAACTGATGCCCTAAAAGAAAAGTACATTAGTGAGTTTGATCAATCTGCCGGTAAGAAGAGTGTGATCAATAGTAATCCTTATCGTAGTTTAGTGCCGTCTTACACAGGAAACAACCAAGAGATTAAATCTATTCCTGACAATTACGCACCTTGGTGGCGTGAAAAAATACAAAGCCCTTTACTAAAGAATGCGGCTGCGGTAAACCTGGATTTGGAGGCTTTATATGTTCGTGCTCTGGATCATTCTTCACAAGTTGAGGTGTTTCGTGATTTACCTTTAATCAGAGAAACCGCTATTCTTGAATCAACTGGGAAATTTGATCCACATGTCTTTGTTGATGGTTTTTATCGCCGAACCAATGAGCCAGTGGGTAGTACTTTGCGTACTGGTGGTGCAGACCGCTTTAAAGAGCATGAATGGAATTCCACAGTAGGATTACGTAAAAAAGTCATCACTGGTGGTGAGTTTGAGATTTCCCAAAAGCTATCAGGAATTGATAGTAATTCTAGTTTTTTTGTTCCAGATGATCAGGCAGTAACGCGTTTGCAATTAAGTTTTACCCAACCATTATTAAACGGTGGTGGCATAGAATATAATCGCAGTATTATCAATATTGCCAAACTGGATCATGAAGTAGCTTTAGATGAATTTCAACGCCAGCTCGAATCACATCTACTGTCAGTGTCTCGGGGCTATTGGAGTTTATATTTAGAACGGGCAATTTTGTTACAAAAGCAGCGTCTGGTTCAAGCGACGGGTAAAATTGTTGCTGAGTTAAATAGTCGTCGAGATCTGGATGTTTTGCCTAGTGACTTGGCAAGAGCTAAGGCGGCATTATCCCAATATACTTCAGAATTGATGAGAACTGGAACGGCAGTACGGAATGCTGAGGATAGGCTGGTTTCATTAGTGAATGATAAGGAATTACGCAGTGTTGATAAATTAGTTGAGCTTATTCCCAGCCAGTCGCCAGCACTATTTAAAAAATCTCTGTCTGAACAGGAAGCAGTCAATGTTGCCATGCATAATCGTCCAGAAATTAATCAGGCACTCAAACAATTAAAAGCAGCCATGATTCGTGCGGATATGTCAGACACAGAGTTACTACCTGTGTTGGACTTTTATGCTAAATGGTATGGCTCCGGGTTGAATGGTGATTACAACCTTGAAGATTCATTAGGTGATCAATATACCACTCCAGGTAGTTATGAGTTGGGATTACATTTTGATTACGCGCTGGGCAATAATGCAGCAGAGGCACGTAATGAGCGTCGCCGTTTAGAAGTTAGGCAATTACAGAATCAGCTCAGAACCACCATGCAAACTGTTACCCTTGAAGTGCAAGTAACACAACGGGAACTGGATGCAGCCTGGAATGAAATGGCGGCAAAATATGCATCGATGCGAGCGACAGGCGAAGAGTTGGTGTCATTACAAAAACGTACCGACATCTTTGATGGTAGTAATATGACAGTAGGCGTGTATTTGCGCCAAATTCTGGATGCCCAAGAACGCCTGTCAGAAACAGAGGCAGGGTTTCTTTCCGGCTTAGTCACCTACAATCTAGCATTGGTAAATATGGATAGAGTAACGGGATTATTTTTACAGTCCAGGGAATTAGTACCGCAACGAATTGAAGCTGCCAGTGCTGATTCACTTCCGTCTTTAAATTTAAGACACTAATAAATGGGGTATTAATGTGAATACAAGGATGATGAACATAGCTACCAAAATAAAGCCTACCCTACTGTTGTTGCTGTGTCTGATAGGTGTTACAGAACAATCTTTTGCAACTGAATTTGAAGGGTTTGTAGAACCTTGGCAACGAGTGGATGCAGCGGTACCTGAATCTGGTGTTATTAGCTTAATTGCTGTAGCAGAAGGTGAGCAAATTGAAAAGGATAAATTACTACTTCGCCTGGATAGTCAGGTACTGGATGCATCTTTAAAAATAGCTCAGGCTAGGACAAAATTCTCCGGTGAAAAACAATCTGCCCAATCGTTATACCAAATGCGTGATCACCGATATAAGAAGCTAAAGATACTAAAAGCATCAGGGCATGCTCGGGTAGACGAGTTGGCGAAAGCGAAAGCAGAAAGAGCCATTGCTTTTGCCAATATAACCATTGCTAAAGATAATGAAATTATCAATAAACTAGAAGTAGAACGTATCCAGGCTCAGATTGAACAAAGAGGTATACGCAGCCCGTTTGATGGTGTAGTCACCCGAATCCACAAAGAATTAGCAGAAACGGTGAGTGGTACTCAAACTGTGGTTATGACGCTAGCACAACTTAACCCTTTAAAGCTGGTTATCCATATTCCAACGCTTGAAGCTGTTAAATTGAAGGAAAATGATGTATTGCAAATTAACTTACCTGAACAAAAACAGCGAATTAATGCCAATGTGGATTTTGTTTCCCCGGTAACGGATGCAGATAGTGGAACGGTAAGAGTGAAATTACGCATCGAAAATAAAGATAATCTTTTGCGTAGTGGGATACGCGCCATTGTTAATCTTCCTCAGCAGCAGAGAAAAAAGACTGGACCGGCAAAAACTAAAAAAACACCTTGAAATTTTTGTTTAGTATCCTTCCACCTACATAGAAAAACTCAACCTATTCAGCTTTAGGAACAATAAGTATGGAAGAAAAGAAACCACCACAAACAGTTAAAGTGCGTTACGAAGAAACGCAGGCACTGTTTGCTAGTCAGTTTATGATTAATGCCAGTGAAGAAGATATTGTCATTAATTTTTCATCAGGTCATATATCAGATCCGAATACTGGCGAAAGTATTTTACCAATTCATTCGCGTATCGCATTAACACCAGGTGCAACCATCAGGTTGGTTAATACTTTAACTCAGGTTATTGACAATATGAAACAGGCCAGGCAAGTGAAAGGAGATGCCAGTGAGCTTGAACATGAAGCAGGATTGCCCAAAATCTCTTCATGACAGCAAATAAAGTCATTCCTTTCAGTGAGCAGGATAACCCCTTAACGGCTATCCAGGTTCCGGAAATTAGTTTACAGAACTTGCATCGTGAAATATGGGAAATTCATAACTTAAACCTGAATACCCAAGACCGTTACCAACGTCTCATTGAATTACTAGTCGGTTTGACCAATGCATCAGGTTGCATGGTTTTTATGGCTAATGATGAAGCTAAACTCACTGTCGGGCCGCGAATATTATCCAAACAATTGACACAAAGGAATACTGATATTGTCAGTATTTTAAGCCAGCTTGCAGAGAAGTCCCAGCAACAACAACAGTTATTAATTGAGACTATACCATCCTCGTCAGATATTCATATGCTGGCTTCACCAATCTTTGGTAGCGAGCAAAATACAGCAACAGGTGTCATAACCCTGGTTTTATTTTTACGACGGCAGCCAGTAGAAACATTTGCTACGGTTTTACAGTTGATTTCTGGAACTGCAAATCTGGTATCTAATAACACAGCGGAATTAGAAGTACCTCAATTTGAAATCATTAAGCGTATTCAAAGTTTTACTTCAGAGACTGAGGCGGAATCCTTTATTGTTGACTGGTTAGCTTCGAAATACAACTGTCAACAAGTGATGCTGGGTGTGCAGAGGATATTTAAAAAACCACATTTGCAAGCAATTTCAGGGCAGTCGGCATTTGATGGTCGCTCCGAACTAACTCGTTTGTTCGAATCGGCTTGTTCTGATGTGATGAGTACCAAGCAAATACAGCTTCATCAAAAAGGTGACAATAGTCAGCCGTTTTTACAAGCTATCGCTGACCAGTTAGATGTTGAGCAGGTAGTCGCAGTCCCATTAACTAATTTCTATGGAGATGTTTTTGGTATGGTACTTCTGCTTTGGAAACAGGCAGGTAAATTATCAAGTACGCAACGTAAAGCTGTTCATCAGGATATTCTGGTATCAGGTGGTGCGTTAGGTAGTGTGCTCCAGGGTTATCCTGGGTTTTTTAAAAGAACATATCAACAACTCTGGGTAAAGGCAGGAACTCATAAGCGTACTGTCAGCATAGTTACTCCACTATTATTTTTGGCGGCATTGTTTTTCCCTATTGATCATATTATTAGCTCCAATAGTATTGTGCAGCCCGTGCAACGCCGCTTTATTGCTGCACATTTTGATGGTGTGCTGGAAAAATCACATGTCCGACCAGGTGATGTTGTGGTTGCCGATCAATTATTAGCACGGTTGGATGAGCGAGAACTAAACTGGCAACTTTCAGCATTACATGCTGATCGCAGTAAGGCATTAAAAAAGCGTGACCAGCATCTAGCGGCTGGTGATACCCCGGCAGCTCAAATGGCGGGGCTGGAAATTAAGCGTATCAGAGTACAAGCAGATTTATTACAGTATCAAAGTGAACATCTGGATATTCGCAGCCCTATTGCCGGGTTAGTATTGGTGGGCGATTTACAGCGGGAAGAAGGTGTTTCCGTACAACGCGGTCAAAAGTTATTCGAGATTGCACCCTTGGACAATGTGTTAGTTGAAGTGGCTATTCCGGCTGATGAAATACGTCATTATCAAGATGGAATGCCCGTGGCCGTGCAATTGGAAGCTTTTCCGGGCAAAGTATGGGAGATGCCTTTAACCTGTTTGTTTCCCAGTTCTATAGTCCGTGAAGGTGAGAATGTATTTTTAGGTGAGATTGAGCTGAAAAACCCACAAGGGTTATTACGTCCTGGAATGCGGGGCAGGGTTAATCTGAATGCAGGTTCAAAACCTCTGATTTGGGTTTGGCTGCATAAGCCATTGGCAAAAATCAATGAATGGTTGTTTTGGTAACTTATACCGATCCCATGCAACCGCAGCAAGAATTATTAAAACTAAGAGATACCCTGTCTTTTAGTGTTCGCACTCAGGATGGGGCTGTAGTTTATCTGGTTGAAGACCAGGTAACATCTCGTTATTACCATGTAGGTAAGCGGGAATATACATTCATGCAGGCTATGGATGGGCGTTCCACACTGGCAGATGTTTTATCTAAAGTTAATTTACAACTCGAAGAAGATGCGCTGGATGAAGCTGAAGCCAAGCACATTGTGTTTTGGTTACTGCGGGAGAATCTTCTAACGAATGAAATAGGTTCGCCAGCTTTAGAACCGCAGAGCGCTAACAAGCCTAAGTCGATATCAAGATTGCTAAATCTAATATCGTTTAAAATTCCTTTAATTAATCCCAATCAATTACTTAATTATCTAACGCCAAAACTAGAATGGATGTTAGGCGGTGGTGCTTTAGTAATCTGGCTGTTGACGCTGATAGTAGGTGCATATCATATCGTAGCAAATTGGACTGCATTTACGGGCGCCTCCGCAGGAGTTCTATATGTCAATAACTGGTTGTGGTTGGGTGGAGTTTATATCGTTCTAAAGGTATTGCATGAGTTATTTCACGGTTTGGTATGCAAAAAATACGGTGGGGAAATCTACGAAGCAGGAATCATCTTGATTCTATTCATGCCAATCGGCTATGTTGATGCCACATCTTCATGGCGATTTCATCATCGCTGGCAGAGAATGCATACCGCTGCTGCAGGCATGATGATTGAGTTGTTTGCAGCTGGCTTGGCGGCTGTTGTCTGGAGTTACAGTGAGCCGGGCCTGATTAAAAGTCTGGCATACAATGTAGTCATTATTGCTGGTATAAGTACAGTGATTTTTAATGCCAATCCACTGATGCGTTTTGATGGCTATTTCATTTTTGCCGATTTGGTTAATATCCCCAATCTATATTCGAGAGGCCGCCAATATATTTTTTATCTCCTAAGAAAATATATACTGGGACAACAAACTGAATTACAGGTTTTAGGCAACAACAAAGATTATCTGGTACGAATTTACGGTGTAACCACATTGGTTTGGCGCTTGTTGATCATGGTGATTTTATTGGTTGGTGCGTGGACATTATTTTACGGGGCAGGGATGTTGATTACTGTCCTGGCCATAATTCTCTATTTTGCCTTACCTGGCTTGGCACTAATTCGTTATTTAAAAGGTGAAATTAAACAGCAACGATTAGAAGGGGGGAAAGTGATGCTACGGTTAAGTGCTTTTGTAGTCGTGTTATTTGTTTTTCTGACCCAAATCACTTGGTCGC
>JAUXDP010000130.1 GCA_030618325.1 Methylococcaceae bacterium
GCCCTGACGTTGGCTGCAACAAGGCAAGGAAAAGCTGTGGGAGCTGGTTATGGCTTCTTTTTTAGATACAAACCCTATCCCATGCTTGCCGAAATACGGGCAAAGGAAAAACTCTTTCAACCCCCTTTTGGGCCCATCATTGTTGCCCATGGTGATACCGTTCTTGATGTATTGACCCGACACCATGAATTCACTGTAGATCCCTACGGTAGGGAAATGATTAAATCCCTGACTCCGAACAACAATGATGGTTTTGATACTTTTATTCTAAGTACGGATGACGACAGCAAGTATTTAGAAGACAAGGCATTACTAACTGCAGTAGTTAACAGAAATGACCCAGCAAAGATAACCGAGTTAATTCATCAAGACTGCATGACTCGGATGCGTAAAGCAGTTCAAGAAGCTCGAACCAATGGCGAACTGTATGTTGATGTGGTACCGGCAGTAGCAAGGTTTGTTCCAGTGACGATGGGGCATCATTATCTTGGCGTTCCTGCTGCTGAGCAGACGGGTAAATTTGAACTGACTGATGAGATGCTGGAATATTATGGCGATAAAGTTCCCGGTCCTGATGGTAAAACACCTTTACCTACTTCTTATCAGAAACCAGACGGCGAGACCATTAGCTTGCCCGACTCCGCATTAACCCGGGGCGATGGAATTATTCCTGATGAGGCGCAGGTTTATTTATGGATCAAAGCATCATTTCGAAATTTTTTCAATAATGTCAAGAAAGATATTCCTGTTCAGGCCTATGGTGTCAGAGCATATCGGGAGCTATTGGCTTATATTCATCGGGAAATCAAAATTAAGAGTCAAGCACTGCAAAGAGGTAAGACGGTTCCTGATAATATGCTGACTCGCTTACTCAAACTGCAACAGGGCATAGCAACGCCAGGAGTGAATCGTCCAGCAGCTTTGGATTTGGCAAGAGTCAGTGACTTGAGAATTGCCGAAAATATTATGGGAACCATAGTAGGCGCTATTGCCGGGCAGGAGGAGGCTACCAGTCGGGTCATCGACTCTGTCATTCGATTGCAAGATGGAGACTATGAACAAGGGGATTCGAATAGTTTACCGGATGGACAACGCTATGGATCTTTTGCAGAAGCAAAAGAATTGGCCATGAATGTTCTTGAACAACGCGATGTTGAAAATAGCCGAAATGAGTTACGTAAATATGCACTAGAAGCCTTACGTCTACAACCTCAAGGTGAAGCGTTATTGCGCGAATGCGTTAAAGATGGAGCAACCATCGCAGATAGTCGTCCGATTAAATCAGGGACATTGATATTTGCTTCCCATGCTTCGGCTATGCAGGATGTTGACCAGCCCAATGCATTTATCGTCGGTAGAGAGGATAAACATTATTTGCAGCATGGCTATAAACGCCATAAATGTCTGGGCCAGTATGTTTCACCGGTGCTTATGGTTGAGGCGCTGATTGCTGTTTTAGCACTGGAAAATGTTCGACGTCCTCCATCTAATCCCGGTGAATCCACGTTCCCGTCAGAAAGAAGATTTGGCAGGCTGCAATTGGATGACAACAATTTATACGCGGAAACCTTTACCCTTGAATTTGATGATTATGGAACCACCAGTAAATATTTTGGAGAATAATGATGAATCTTTCAAAGCAATTTTCTCTAGTTTTATTTTTGATCCTTTTTTTCGGGCTGATCAACAAAGTGCAGTCGGCACAATATAATTCTGCCTATGCTTCAACCGCTCAGCCTGTAAATGTATCTCCTCCCGTGACTGGTCATGTGTCTGATCAATGGGTAACAACAGGCGAGAGTTCCTGGCAGGAAGAGCAGGCACGCCGTGAAAATGAGCTTTATGCATATATAAATGACACTGACGCGGACAGAGCCAACACCTATGGGTTTCGAACAGGGCATACACCCAAGTTAGGTTGGAATTGGTTTGACAACCATCCTATAGGTTACGGTGGCATACCCTACGTGTTATTACAAACTATTTTATCTCTTGATCCTGCAACAGAAACTAACCCACATTTACTGGCTTTAGCCAACGTGTGGAAAAAGAAATCGGTTATTCCCAGTGAAACAGGCAAGGAAATTTATACGATTGATCATCTAGGTCTTGGACCTCATCCGGATGACTATGAAAATGGTGTAGCGAAGGATCCCAGCCAGAGAAGTCATTTATTGCCGAATGGCTTAGTTTATGATCCCACTGTTGAAGTTGAAAAATTGACTGATATTGATGGCCGGCTAAACAGAATGCGGGATGGCTTGGCAGGTGATTTTGTTAAAAAATTCATGGCTATTTTTGGTGTCAATTATGAACCTAAAGTTGGTGCTTTAGTTGTACTTGCTCACGGGAAGCTGCGAAAAGAATTGCATGGTGATGATATAGATTACGAAAAAGAACATCATCGTTTTCAACAAGCGCCTAAAGTTGATCCGGTGTTTTTTTCATGTACAGGCTGCCATGTTGGTCGGGTAATAGTGGGTGGAGAACTGAATAACCAGGGAGAAGTGTTAGAACCAGGAAAAATGAAGTTTATGTTGGGAATGCCGAATACAGAAGCAGAGACCCAGCGTTTTTCAGCACAGATGATGTTAGAAACCGGATTAGTGCTCGTCGAGTC
The DNA here is from genome assembly GCA_030618325.1 of Methylococcaceae bacterium. Classification (GTDB taxonomy): domain Bacteria; phylum Pseudomonadota; class Gammaproteobacteria; order Methylococcales; family Methylomonadaceae; genus JALSJK01. Next base: position 2,621 of record JAUXDP010000130.1, read on the forward strand.
CGGTTTTTCCATTGATGCAACGACAATTCCCAAAGGGGAGGATATTGTAGTCAGTCAGGATGCTGTGACGGCTTTATATACCCGATTATTAGATCGGGCGATTGATACTGAATCTGTCAAAACTATCTATGGGGCAAGTCCAGAACAAATAGAACGGGCGAAAATACAAACGTATTGGGTTGCAAAAGATTTCCCAACTTATTTAGGTAATATCGTCAGTGGTGCTGTTAAAGCCCAGTTTGCCTATTACCAAATGGCAAGTAACTTTGCCTATAACCCCAAAAATCCACATAGATCCCACCCAGACCAGAAAATGCCACACTTTGTCACTGATCGGATGGGACAAATGGATGCTTTTGGTATGGCTCCATCACTGGTGTTTCTTCATTCGCTAAGGCCCGACAATAGCTATATCAAGTTTTTATATCAAGACAACCCTGAAAACCCATTGTTTACCGGACTTGATACTATTCCCGGTTTTAGTGGAGAGGTGAGCGTTGAGGATGCGGGGCCACGGATACGTAAGACTTTTAAGGATTGGGTATCACAGTATGCTGCACCTATTGATATCAAAAGTCTCAACTGGAGTGGCCAACGGGAATTGGCTAATTGGGATGGCAATCAAGGTGCTCAAGCTAGGACCTTGGCCTCTGGAACTTCAGCCACAGGTGATCCAAGAAAAGTTAATGTTAGGATTCATGAGCCGCTTAACCCATTGATCAACAACATGCCACCACCACCGTATCCTTTTACTGTCGATAGAGAAAAAGCTTTGCGTGGAATGGCAATATTTAATGGCGAAGGTTTGCAAGGGGAAGACCAATGTTCAGGTTGTCATATTCCCAACAATACAATGATCTATCCGGTAACCAAACTGGGTGTTGATGAAAATCGTGCCTTAGTGACCAGTGATGTTGCCCGCTACGGATTGGCGGGTGTGGTGATGGAAGCTTGTAAAATATTCATCCGGAATAACCCTGGTAATGATTGGTGCTTGCCCAGAGACAAACAGGGCAATGTGATTACTGATTGGGAAAAATCAAATGATGATTATTTCAAGGATACCCCCGGACGAGTACGAAGTGGGAAGCATGGTTATAAAGCTGACATGCTACATGGTATTTGGGGTAGAGCGCCGTATTTACATAATGGCTCGGTACCCACTCTAATGCATTTGATCTGCCCTGATACCCGACCCAAAAAATTCAATCGTGGCGTTGTTTATTATGATCAGGATATGGTTGGGTTTGTTTGGAATATTATCCCTAGGCAACGTTATAGCCCTTACGATATCCAACTCGTCAAAACTTATGATACGTCGGTTTTTTCAAGAAGTAATGCTGGACATGAATACGGTTCCGGTTTGTGTCCTGATGTGAGTGGCTTAGATCCAGTCGCTGACCGTGACAAAATTGTAGAAATTGTTTCTTCTTCAAAAGTAGCTGATTTGCTGGAATACCTTAAGACATTGTAGCTGCTATTAATCAAATCAAGAGGGCTTGTTATGAATACAAAAAATAAAACAATGATTAAGCTGTTGTTAATCTTTATGGTCGGAGTAGCCGCTGTTGAAGCTGCTGGTTACAATCCGGTTGTACATCAGGCTCAGACACTACTGGCTGCTTCAGGTTTTAATCCGGATGTTTTGGATGGTGTTTATGGACCCAATACCGCAAAAGCAATTAGTACTTATCAAAGCAGCAAGGGCCTGACAGCTTCAGGTCAACTTGATAGCGCAACGCTAGATAGTTTAGGCATAGGCGTATCAGTTGATTTAGCAAATAATGTTGCAGATTGGCGGGCTGTTCCAAACCAGACTGAAATTGATCAGATGGTTGCAGCGGTTAATAGCACCAGTAATCCTTATGCTGATTACAGACCTAATGCTCCTGGAGCAGCACTAGACCTGCCCGGGAAGTCGATATTGGATGCCATGAACCGTAGTGCCGATGTGTACGGTAGCCGTCTACCGAGACAACCAAAATCTACAGCACAAGGTTATAAATACATGTGGCAATGCCTGAAAACAGGATACGCGCCTACGCACTGGTCAGATATTACTATTCATTACTATTGCCAAATGTCTAAACCCAGAACCTGCTATACCTACGCACTTTCAGGGAAGTCAACGGGTGGTGCTAAATACTCAAGACCAAGGGCTTATAAAGAGTGTGTCGCTGGCCAGTTAGATGGCTCGGCTGATTTTAAATGGGTTCCAAGTGACCAACCCCTGGTTTACCAATATGTCATGTATGGTCAAACTAACACATTTAATCATGAACAGGAGCAAGCGATTATTAATGCTTTCTACGGTATTGGAAATCCAACCGATAAACGAGAATGTAATGCAAAGCGTCCTCGACGAACTGAAGATCCTCAAGATGGCACTCATTGCTTGGTCAACAAAGTCATGTCGCAGAAGTTGATAGGAAGATCCAAATAACTATCTTAGACTAAACATTCCCTCTTGCTGGAGAGGGTAAGGGTAAGGAGATTTAAAAATCTTTGTTTGTATACGATAAGTATTAACTGAGGGGGCAACGTGGCAATCAAATATGATTATCAAGCAGTAGTAATTGGCAGTGGTTTTGGTGGTGCAATCAACACCTGCCGATTGTCGAAAAAATGGCCGGGGGAGGTGATGTTACTTGAACGAGGTAAGCGTTATCCAATGGGTTCTTTCCCTCGCTCCCCGCATGACATGGCCAATAATTTCTGGAATGTTGACCATGAAAAGCGCAAACAACCCCGGGCTACTGAGGCCAAAGAAATGCATGGCCTGTTTGATATTCGCAGATATGATCACATGGATGCAGTCATTAGCGCCGGATTGGGTGGGGGCTCTTTAATTTATGCGAATGTTTTTTTGCAGCCCCCCGATGAAGTCTTTGATGATAATTGGCCAGAAAGCTGTAAAAAAGGAGTACTACAACCGTACTATAAAGTAGCCAAATCGGTACTTGGTGCGCGGCCTGTTCCCCAAAATGATGATCCGCGACGACGAATTGTTCGTACTGAATTATTTCAGCAATTTGCCAAATCTGAAGGGCGGGATTCGAATTTATTCGATCTTAACGTATTTTTTGGCAATGATTTTAACAAACCCACTGATATTGGAGTGCAGGAAAAAAATCGCTATGGCGCTATTCAAACCTCCTGCGTTTATTGTGCTGAATGTGATGTTGGTTGTAATACCCATTCCAAAAACACCCTGGATCTAAATTATTTATTTGTTGCTGAACACAAACACAAAACGCGTATTGAAACGGAAGTCCTAGCGGAAAAAATTGTTCCTCTAAATGCTGAGGGTGATGAGGATGCATCCGCCGATGGTAAATACGGCTACATGGTTTATTATCTGGATTTAAAAGACAACAAAAAAGAGTGTTCGGTTATTACCCGGCGGGTAGTCGTTTCTGCTGGTACCTTGGGCTCGAATGAACTGCTGCTACGTTGTCGTGATATCCATAAAACTCTGCCCAATATAAATCAAAATCTTGGTAAATATTTCTCCGGCAACGGTGATTTTATTTCCTTTATTGTCGATGGTGAGAAACCAGCAGATCCCAATTACGGGCCAGTGATTACCCAAGGCACCGATTATCATTTATTCAAGGATTTTGACAGAGAGCAGGCCTTTATTTTGGAGGATGCTGGCTATCCCAATTTTACGGCATGGTACATTGAGTTTTTAAAGCCGGGTATTTCGGGTTTTTCCGCTTTTTTTAGAATGTTAAAAATAGCACTGTCTCGAATAGCGCACCGTTTGACAACAGGCAGAATAGGTTATCTATTTAATGAATTAATGCAGGGAGATGTGTCTTTCGGTACCAGTGTGTTGCTTTGTATGGGTATTGATCGTAGCGATGGTGTTATGCAACTGGATAAACAGGGTTATCTAAAATTGCACTGGCCGTATAAAAACAGTCTGTCTTTGTATGAAGCCATTCTGGCTATGGGTGAGCGTTTTAAAGAACATGTCGGGGCAAAAGCATTTTTACCGATGCCAACCTGGTTGTTATGGCCCAAGCGAAGAAATGTAACGGTACATTCTTTAGGGGGTTGTCGCCTGGCTGACACACCGGAAAATGGAGTGACCAGTGCAGATCCTAAAACTATGGGGCAGGTATTTGGCTACCAAGGACTCTATGTTGCAGATGGTGCGATTTTGCCGACCGCTGTAGGAGCCAATCCAATAGCGACTATTTCCGCATTATCAGAACGGATTGCAGAAGGGATTACCGGTATTAAGCCGGATGAAAATTTATAACACCAAAAAAATGATAACTTAGAAGGTGAGCGCTATGAGTTCAGAAAAGATTTCCTTTCAATTTACCGAAGACATGAAAGGGTTTGTCACATTCGGGCAGAGTAATTTTCAAGACGGATATGATCAAGGTAAAAAAGCAGGGACTGCACTCGATTTTCGTCTAACTATAAAAACCGATGATATTGATACCTTTGTTGATAAACTAGAGCATGAAGCGGAGGCCATTGGCTATATAGTGTGCGAGAAATTAGGCGGCAAGCTTACAGTCGAAAAGGGAATTTTTAACCTGTTTGTCGATACCAAAGATCTTAATCGCAGAAAAATGAAATACCGACTTTTCTTTAAGGATGAAAAAGGCAAACCATTGACCTTTAGCGGATTTAAAAATGTCCAGGACGATGTAGGGTTAGATATCTGGAGCGACACTTCAACCCTATACACCAATATTTTTTCAGGCCACATAAATGAAGCTAAAGAAGCCTCTAGCGAAGTGATGGCAGCCGGTATTTTACACATTAAAATTGCCGACTTTGCCAAACAGTTAACCACCTTTCGCAGCAATGGCGCTACCTTTGCTGATCGAGCAACTGCTACAGGTAAATTCGGCAAGCTATTTGCTGGTAGCCTCTGGGAGGTCTACGCACCTTCCCTGGCACCTAAAATGAATGAGTATGTCAGAGAAATTCCACTTTATACAACGGAAGGGATAACCAATGCTAAGATTACCACTCATCCTTTCAATACTGCGGATAAACTCGGTCTAAGTTTGCTGCGTTTTAATCGTTCAGACTGTGATGATGTAGTAGTCATTGCCCATGGTTTAACCACTTCCAGCGATATGTTCATCATGCCTGAGCACTATAGTCTAGTGCAGTATCTGCTAGACAATGGCTATGAAGATGTCTGGACCCTAGATTACCGGATGAGTAATCGGTTTGGCTATAACATGCAAAGAAACCAATACAATATGGATGATATCGCTTTGTATGATTTTCCTGCTGCTATTGCCACTATTCGTGAACAAATAGGCCCAGATAGACGTATTCATGTAATTTGTCATTGTCTAGGTTCAGTGTCATTTATGATGAGTTTGTTTGGTAAGGCGGTGACGGGTATATCCAGCGTTATTGCCAATAGTGTTTCTTTAACTCCCAGTATTCCAGCCTGGTCAAAAATCAAGCTTAGTATTGGCCCTTTTCTGTGTGATTATGTCGCGGGTATTGAATATATAAACCCCTACTGGCGTCGCCAACCCGGTTTTTCAGTAGGCAAAGTATTAGGGAAGTTGATTTCATTATTCCACAAAGAGTGCGATGTCCCAGAATGCCATATGCTCAGCTTTATGTGGGGTACAGGATTTCCAGCATTATATAGCCATGAGAATCTGCATGATGTGACTCATCGACGAGGTGGAGACTTGTATGGTGGTGTCAGTGTAAATTACTATCGTCACGTTAGCAAAATGGTTAAAGCCAACAACACCGCCGTTAAATATCAGCCAGAAAACCCGAAATATAAATCTCTGCCGGATAATTATTTTGAACACGCGAAAGATATAGAAACCCCAGTCTTATTTATGACCGGAGAGCAAAATAAAGTTTTTACCAATTCCAATCTGATATGCCATCAACGTCTTGAGAAAATAGTACCAGGGCGTCATGAACTGCATGTGTTTCCAAATTATGGTCACCAGGATGTTTTTATGGGGAAAAATTGTGACAAGGATATCTTCCCCAGATTACTGACTTTTTTGCAAAAACACAGCAAAAAATAAGCCTCTATCAGAGATAAGAAAATCAATGGTAGACCCCTTGATACTCTCGTTTAACATCAACCAGTAATTTGCCATTTTTCTGATTTGACATAATAGTTTCTAGTAAATAAAGTCTGGATGTTTTAAAGTATAGATCGATTTGCCTGATTTACAGGTAAATATCGACTTATCAGGGCAAAGTTAC
>JAUXDP010000187.1 GCA_030618325.1 Methylococcaceae bacterium
CATGGGCGTGATGGTTGTCTTGCTTTTCGTATTTGGCGTTGGTTTTGGCCAGGTAAAACAATTGTTTTTCTCCGATTCCGCCATGACCAAATTCATGATCAACTACTGGGCACCGGAAGGAACACGCATCCAGAGTGTTTCCAGTGATTTACAACTGGCCGAACAAAAGTTACTGGCTGATGATCGGATCGAAAGTGTCACCACTTTTATTGGACAGGGTCCACCTCGGTTTTATTTACCCGTTGACCCAGAATTCCCATACAGCAGCTATGGTCAGTTAATTGTTAACGTACATGATTTCACACTAATAGATCGCATGGTTGGTGAGCTCAACACCTGGTTTGAAGAAAATTTACCCGATGCAAAGGCATCCATTAGAAAATACACGGTTGGTCCTGGATATACCTGGCAGTTCGAGGTACGCTTCAGTGGGCCGGCCGATGCTGATCCAGCAATACTAAGAGCGCTCGGCGAACAAGGCATTAAAATACTTGGAGCTGAGCCGCTTGCCGGTAACGCACGTCTAAATTGGCGGCAACGGATACAAAAAATCACCCCTGTGTACAACCAGGAGCGAGCCCGTTGGTCTGCAATTAGTCGCATAGATATTGCAAATGCAACAAAGCTTAATCATGATGGCCGCGTCGTTGGACTTTATAAGGAAAATACCGACCTTATCCCTATTATTGCCCGTTTTACTGAAAGTGAACGGCAAAATGTCGGCGGACTTGATCTCCTTCAGGTTCGTTCGCCATTAGCAATGGAAACCGTTCCGCTAGCCCAAGTCACAGATGGTCAACCATTACAGTGGGAGGAATCAATGATCTGGCGGCGGGATCGACGTAGAGCTATCACTGTTCAGGCAAATCCGGTACCTGGAGAAACCTTACCCAGTCTTCGTAATGCCGTACTCAAACAATTTGAAGCCATTGAACTGCCGCCCGGTTACAGCATGGAATGGGATGGGGAATATTATGATACGGTAAAAGCACAGGCAAGTTTAGTACCAGGCGCCATTCCGGCTACAGCGATTATTCTTTTTATTATCGTTGGCTTGTTTAACGCCTTAAGACCGCCTTTAGTTATTCTGCTTGTGATCCCATTTGCCCTGATTGGCATCAGCGCAGGTTTTCTGGTAACCGGCGCCCCTTTTGGTTTTATGGCATTGTTAGGAACCATGAGTTTAATTGGCATGATGATTAAAAACTCAATTGTTTTGCTTGATCAGGTGAATATTGAACTGGCTAAAGGCAAGAATCATTATCAAGCACTTCAGGATGCTGCTATCTCTCGGCTGCAACCGGTTTTTTTGGCTGCGGCAACCACCGTGCTTGGTGTAGTACCTTTACTTCAGGATGTTTTCTGGCTAGGTCTTTCAGTAGCTATTATGTTCGGATTAACATTTGGTTATTTTCTTACCATGGTGACCGTACCCGTTCTGTATGCCATCCTGTTTAAACTTGAACCCGTGAAATCATAGTTATATTTATTTAAACCGATCATTCCTGATTATCACTAGTTAATCAGGCATTGGAATACGCGAATTGATTTTACTAAGGATAAAATATGTTGAATCAAAAAATATTAATACTTGTAGTCGCCTCTTTATTTGTTAAACAGGTTATTGCTCAAGATTTACTTGAAACCTATCAGTTGGCACTTGAAAATGAACCTGTACGTAAAAGCGCCTTTTTAAATACGTTTGAAACAGCGGAATTAAAATCGCAGAGCATCGCTCAAATGCTGCCAAACATTTCAGCGGGTGGCTCCAGCACAAAACTATGGTTGAATAGTAAAAAAAATACTTTTCAAGGAAATGGGTCTCAAGATTTTTGGAACCATGTTTTTGCGATAAATTTAATTCAACCGGTATTCCATTGGGATCACTGGGTACAACTGAGTTTGGCAGATAATAGAATCGCTCAGGTTGAAGCGCAATATCAGGCAGCTGAACAGGCATTAATTGTTAAAATAACAGAAGCCTATTTCAACATTCTTACTGCACAAGATAATCTTAAATTTATACTTGCAGAAAAAGAAGCCATTCAAACTCAACTGAAACAGGCGACCGTAAACTACAAAGTGGGTATTATTTCAATTACTGCAGTACATGAAGCCCAGGCCGCTTATGACCAGGCTACAGCAAATGAAATTGATGCCATCAATCTAATCGATGATCGCAAAGAAGAACTAAGGAATTTGATTGGTGAAAATGAGGCAAGTCTGAACCTATTACAAGCAAAAATTTCACTAAGCCCACCTGAACCCGCTGATCTTCCTTCTTGGTCGAAAGCAGCTGAAAATAATAACTTTAAAATCGTCGCACAATTGAATCAGACTGAGGTTGCACGAAAACACGTTGAGTTGCAAAAAAGCGGTCATTTACCAACAGTCGATATTATCGGCAGCTATGGTGTCGTAGACAATAACAGTTCTTTTAGCTTACGTGGTGATGCACAGAGCATCGGTGTACAACTCAATGTGCCAATATTCCAGGGTGGTGCGGTTAATTCCAGAACCCGGCAAGCCCAATATCAGTTAGAGCGTGAAAAAGAAAACCTGATCAAGGTTAAAAGAGATGTCACTCTTGCTGTCAGAAACGCTTACCGGGATGTTGTTACTAGCTTAAGCCGAATCAAAGCATTAAATTCAGCCGTTATTTCATCTGAAAGTGCCCTGAATGCAACCAAAGCCGGTCTGGAAGTTGGAACAAGAACGATGGTAGACGTGTTGACTGAACAGCGTAATCTTTATCGCTCAAAAAGTTTATATGCTCAAAGCCGCTATGATTATTTAGTCAATGGCATTCGATTGAAAAATGCTGCTGGCAGTTTAAGTGAGGCCGATTTAGAAAATATTAACCAGTATTTGATTCATTAAATACATACTGCTTAAGCACACATTATACCTTTTTTACAAGAATTGAACTTGATTTCCCAGCGATAATTCAAGTTAGGAAAGTACACACGACAATATTTTTTTTAATACAAGTTTAATAAAATGGATACTGACAATCAAACAAGTACAGTAACGACAGAAAAAGAAATTATCGATATTGTTGCAAAACAACATGAGTACTTCAAATCGGGAGCAACTAAAAGTTATCAGAGTCGGATAGATAATCTGAAAAAACTTAAATCTGCATTAATCAAGTATGAGGGCGAAATGCATGCCGCCTTAAAACAGGACTTAGGGAAACCTGAATTTGAATCTTTTCTCTCCGAAACAGGTTTTTGTGTCCACGATATTTCTACCACACTGAGTAAACTTAAAGGTTGGATGAAACCAAAGTTTAAACTGACTTCTTTGCTGACTCAGCCGGGTACCAGCCGTGTTGTTTATTCTCCGCTAGGTGTCAATCTGATTATTGCGCCTTATAACTACCCTGTCATGCTGACTTTTGCACCACTGATTGCTGCAATTGCAGCGGGTAATACTGCGGTGATAAAAACATCAGAATTGACCCCTGCCTGTAGTGCAATTATCCGAAAAATCATCAACGAAACCTTTGCTGCAGAGTATATTGTCCATATAGAAGGTGAAGTAAACGAAACCACCATTTTACTGCAACAAAAATTTGAGCATATCTTCTTTACAGGCAGCCCCCGGGTGGGTTCCATTATTATGGCTGCAGCAGCAAAGAACCTGACACCAGTTACCCTGGAATTAGGAGGCAAAAGCCCTTGTATCGTCCATCAAGATGCCAAACTGGATATCGCTGTTAACCGTATTGTTAGCAGTAAATTTCTCAACGCCGCACAAACCTGTGTTGCACCTGATTATGTGCTGGTGCATAAAGCCGTTAAAGAAGAATTTCTTAGCAAACTTAAAGATCGCATTATTACCGTTTATGGCGAAGATGCCAGTACCAGCCCTGATTTTGCACGTATTATCAGCGATAATCATTTTCAGCGTATTTGCGGCTTAATTGATCAACAAAAAGTAACGGTTGGCGGACAAAGTAATGCCGAGACTCGCTTCATTGCGCCAACAGTCATGCGTGATGTGACTTTGACTGACAAAATAATGTCTGATGAAATCTTTGGCCCGGTACTACCAGTACTGGAATATGACGACATAGATGAAATTTATAGTATTGTCGATCAGTTACCACACCACCCCCTAGCCTGTTATATATTTAGCGAAGATTCCAATTTTCAGAAAGAAATTGTTAATAATATTCAGTCTGGCGGTGCCTGTATCAATAATTGTATTTTTCATGCAGCTAATCATCACATTCCATTTGGAGGGGTCGGCGAAAGTGGGATGGGGGCTTATCACGGTTTTGATGGTTTTGAGTGTTTCTCGCATAAAAAAGGTGTGCTAAAAACAGCGACCTGGATAGAAATCCCGCTGACCTACGCCCCTTATGGCAATAAAATAAATCTGTTAAGAAAAATCATGAAGTGATTTATAGCAAAACCTATCACTTTGATATTAACCTAGTACTCTATCAACTTTGGCTTGATGGATAAAATAAATGCTCTTCTCGTTCCCACGCTCTGCGTCACGGCCATTAAGTTAAGAAAATACGTAGGTTGGGCAAAGGAGGAACGACGTGCCCAACACAGATTAGTTGGGCACGCTATGCTTTGCCCAACCTACATGATCACGAAAAATCCCTTAACTTAATGGCCGTGACGCTCTGCGTGGGAATGCCGTTTGTGACGCTCTGCGTCATGGGACGCGGGAGCGCCCCTACATGAGTTCCCACGGAGACCGTGGGAACTAGTGCTTTTCATCCATCAAACCAAAATTGACAGAGTACTAGGAGCCTGTCCGGGAATACAAAACCTAACATTAATAGACCAAATTTATGAGAATTTAAACCATGTTATTTTCATTTAAAGTCATCGGCTATAAAGCCTTAATGGGCGCATTTAAAATTGCGGGTAAAATTATCCCCATCCCTAAACCCACCCTGTTCACGGGTGCCGGATCATCACTGGAACTATGTGCGGCGATTTCACAAATAGGAACTAAAAAAGTATTACTGGTCACCGATGCAATGCTGGTTAAAATTGGGCTTTTAGATAAGATTAAAACCACACTAGAGCAACATGGTGTTGAATATATTATCTATGACGGTATTAAACCTGATCCAACTTATGACCAAATAGATGCGGGTTTATCATTATTAAAACAAAATAACTGTGATGCTATTTTAGCGGTGGGTGGCGGATCTCCGATTGATGCGGCAAAAGTCATTAGCATTTTGGCAACTAACCATAAATCTATTCAAAAAATGGCGGGCTGGTTTAAGGTTAGCCAGGCTGGCTTACCTTTTTTTGCTATTCCCACCACGGCAGGTACAGGCTCTGAAGTTACCTTTGCTGCGGTTGTCTCAGACCCAGTAACTCATCATAAAACACCCATCATTGATCCCAAAACAGTCCCTATGATGGCCGCACTTGATGGAGCGCTGATGACAGGCATACCCCAATCCATAACCGCAGAAACAGGAATGGATGCCTTAACCCATGCGATAGAAGCTTATATCTCGGTTAATGCATCTAAAGAAACAGATCGTTATGCCACGGCTGCTACCCGGTTAATTATAGAAAACCTGCCTAAAGTGGTAAAAGAGGGTCAAGATAAGGTCGCTCGCCAGCAAATGGCAATGGCCTCTTGCTATGCGGGTATGGCATTTACCAAGGCGGGCCTTGGCTATGTTCATGCTATTTCTCATAACTTTGGCGCTTATTATCACACACCGCATGGACGGGGAAATGCCATTGTATTGCCTTATATTCTAGATTTTTCACTCGATACCATTTCTGCTCGCCTAGCCCAATTAGCAAAGGCTAGCGGCTTGCAAACTAATCATGAATCAGATCAACAATTAGCCATAAAATTAATTGAGCATATTCGTTTCATGTTGAAAGAATTTAATATTCCAGAACAATTGGAATCATTAAAACCAGAAGATATACCAGCAATCGCAAAAGCTGCGTTAAAGGAGGCACATTTCAATTATCCAGTACCAAAATATATGAATCAATCAGAATGCGAAAAACTTTTACACAAAATGACACTCTGAAATATTTCATCTCTTTTTCACCCTACCGGTCTATACCGCAAAAATAAAAGTGTCAGTGTCATATTTTATGAGTGTCATTTTTAAATTTGAATAAAAGGAAAACTATTTATGATAAAAAATAAACGTAATTTATCCGTATTAGGAATCGGATTGTTAGTACTATCTAGTGCTGCAATGGCGACGACTAATACCAAAAAACCCAATATCCTCGCCATATGGGGCGATGATATTGGCC
>JAUXDP010000003.1 GCA_030618325.1 Methylococcaceae bacterium
TTTTCGACAAAACCGGCACCATCACCGAAGGCAAGCCAAAAGTTACTGACTTTATCAATGTCAGTCGATATGACGATGACATGATTATTTCCATAAGTGCATCCGCAGAAACCAGTTCTGAACATTTTCTGGCTCGGGCTATCGTTGCTTACGCAACAGATACTATGGATTTTACCGCAAAAAAGGTAAACCAATTCTCTGCCACGGCAGGTAGAGGACTTTCTGCAAAGATAAGCCGATATCAATTACTAATCGGCAATCAAGCCTGGATGAAAGAACAGGATATTGATATTGCTTCGCTATCAGAGCATGCAAAAAAGTTAGGGTCTGCAGGGAAAACACCTGCATTCGTCGCCATTAATGGCAAAGCAGCCGCACTATTCGGCATTGCAGACAGCCCCAGAAAAAGTGCTAAAACCGCATTAAAAGCTCTAAATAAATTAAATATTGACACCTTGATGGTAACTGGCGATACCATTGAAACCGCCAACTACATTGCCAAACAAGTTGGCATAAAAACTATCATTGCCCATGCCACACCAGGAGATAAACTGGAAACCATCCAACGTTTACAAGCAGAGGGAGAAAAAGTAGGCATGATTGGTGACGGCATTAATGATGCTCCGGCATTAGCCGCTGCCGATGTTGGATTCGCCATCGGCCATGGCACTGACATTGCCATTGAATCGGCAGACGTTACTCTGGTTAACGGAGATATAGCTAAAGTTGCAGAAACAATTGAACTCAGCACAACAACTATGAGTATTATTAAACAAAACCTGTTCTGGGCTTTTGCTTACAACACGGTAGCCATCCCGGTTGCCGCATTGGGGAAACTTAGCCCGATGATAGCATCCTTGGCCATGGCATTTAGCTCAGTTTCGGTTATTGTAAACTCATTACGTATTAACAAACCAAAATCAACCCAACATGGAAATTGATTACGCTGTCTATTCAACAGCCCTGTTAGTTGGCTTTTTTGGCAGTGGTCATTGTATGGGCATGTGTGGCGCTCTGGTTTCTGGTTTTTTTATGAAAACCGAAAAAAAATCATTGTTGCCCTATATCACTTATCATTTAGCCAGAATCAGCGTGTATACCCTAGTTGGTATGATTGCAGCCACCATTGGTGTCGCCCTGATAGCAACCGGGATGATCGGAAAAATCCAGGGGTTTTTACAGGTTTTTATTGGTTTTTTTGTAATAACGCTGGCTTTGGGGATTTTAGGTCTCAGTCCCTGGCAATTTTCCATGAAACTACTACCGACCAAGGTTATTCACCGAGTTTTTCTAGCTGCTGCAAAACGCGGCTCTGCTTCAGGTGCAGCTCTTGGTGGCATGTTAAATGGTGTTATGCCTTGCCCATTAACCTTCGCCATGGCAGTCAATGCCACCTCCGCAAGCACACCCTTAGAAGGTGGATTAATGATGTTAGCTTTGGGCATAGGAACCTTACCTACCATGCTGTTTGTGACGATTGCTTTTGGTAAGCTGGGAACTAAATTTCGTGGTTATATGTTAAAAACTGCAGCCATTATTATGATAGTCATGGGAGCAAACACCATGTATAAGGGCATCAGTTTTTTAGGTTATAGAAGCGGTTATGCTGACATGATTAAAAATACCGAAATGTTGCATATGAACCATTAAAGTGTTGAAAACAAGCAATGCAACTTTCCCCCGAAGATCGATTAAAACTGGCTCATGCAGCCCATACTCTGGAACGACCGAGTTTTACTAGTAAAGTGACCAAAACGGTTGGTAGTACCGTTGAAAAAGCGGTAGGTGTTTTGCCTGACCAATTTACCAAATCTCTAACTCTGATTACCCGAACAGCTTTGGAAAAATCGCTGGAAGGGGCTTTACTCACCCTGCCACGGCGGGAACACCGAAACTCATGGAAGAAAACCCATCAACTACTTGCTAGTATCAGCGGCGCAGTAGGAGGAGCGTTTGGTCTACCCGCTTTAGCCATCGAACTACCTGTTTCAACAACCATAATGTTACGCTCAATTGCTGATATTGCCCGTAGCCACGGCGAAAACATCAATAAACCGGAAACTAAACTGGCCTGCCTGGAAGTTTTTGCTTTGAGCAGTAGCAATTCGAAAAATAACAGCTCAGAGACGGGTTATTATGCCATTCGTTCATTATTAGCAAAATCCATATCCGATGCCGTTTCACAATTAACGGCACAGGAATTAAGCAAACAAAGCTCCCCCGCCTTAGTCAAAATACTCAATACCATTGCTGCTCGATTCAGCATTCCCGTTTCAGAAAAAATTGCCGCACAATCAATTCCAGCAGTAGGAGCTATTGGTGGTGCCACCATTAATCTTATGTTTACCCGCTATTTTCAGGAAATTGCCGAAGCCCATTTTACAGTAAGAGCCCTTGAAAAAAAATATGAACCAGCTCTGGTGAAAAAGAATTTTGAATGGGAAATCAATAGCCTATCTTAGTATCAGATGGTGAATTTTTCACCCGATTGCTTGTAGACATAGATTAAAGGGCGCCCTAAACCGAGAAACCCACTAAAAAACTGGCTTTTTATTTGTTCACATTTTTTGCATAATAACGAGAATATAATCTTTTCCTAATTTTATGCAAATTGGCCAACATAAACTCAAAAACAACCTGATTCTGGCTCCAATGGCGGGTATAACTGATCAGCCATTTAGAAAGTTGTGCAAACAATTTGGTGTTGGCATGGCTGTCTCTGAAATGGTTGCCTCGAATCCTGCGTTACGAAAACATAAACGCACACTACAGAAAACCAATCATTCTGGTGAACTTGGACCTATTTCTGTACAAATATTAGGAACCGACCCCAAGCTAATGGCTGATGCTGCCCGTTTTAATGTTGATCGTGGCGCGCAAATTATTGACATTAACATGGGCTGTCCGGCAAAAAAAGTGTGTTCCGTAGCGGCTGGCTCGGCTTTACTAAAAAATGAACCATTAGTACAAAATATCCTGCAGTCCGTAACTAATGCTGTAGATTGCCCGGTTACATTAAAAATTCGCACCGGTTGGGATATGAACAACCGTAATGCCATACAAATTGCAAAAATTGCAGAACAGGAAGGTATCTCCGCATTAACAATTCACGGCCGTACCCGAGCCTGTGGGTTTAAGAATACAGTTGAATATGAAACTATCAGAGAGGTCAAGCGCACCATTAGCATTCCAGTTATTGCAAATGGCGACATAGATTCAGCAGAAAAAGTAAAATTCGTATCACAATATACCGGAGCTGATGCCATTATGATCGGCCGGGCAGCCCAAGGAAATCCTTGGATTTTCAAAGAAATACAGGAATTTCTTAATACCGGCAATAAATTACCCCCACCCTCAATTAGTGAAATCCAAAATATTATCATGACACATTTGGACTCACTTTATAGTTTCTATGGCAATGCAAGCGGTGTTAGAATAGCACGTAAACATATTGGCTGGTATTTCAAAAGTATTACTGGAATTCCAGTCAACACAAAAAAAATAATCTACCAAGTCATTGATCCTAATGAACAAATGGCGTTGGTAAACAAGGTTTTTCAGCAAAACAAACTTGGTCATACAGAATAATATGGATACTACTCAACAAAGCCAACACAACGAATTTGTCACGATAAAAAGTAGACGAACGGGGGATTTACCCTTATCCAATCAGGTCAAAATTGCCGTTGAACACTATTTTTCACAACTTGACGGCTATGACTCTTCGAACCTTTACGACTTAGTTATCAACGAAGTTGAAAAGCCGCTACTTGAGGCTACCCTGGAAAATCTGGGACACAATCAAACTAAAGCAGCCAAAGTACTGGGATTAAGCCGCAGTACACTTCGTAAAAAGATGGATCAATACGGCCTCTCCTAAACACCTTAACCATTTGCTTTCCAAAGAATCATGAAAAACCTGATAACCCGTGCTTTAGTCAGTGTTTCAGACAAAACCGGTATCCTTGAGTTTTGTCGCGCATTATCGCAACATAATATAGAAATTTTATCGACGGGCGGTACTGCGCGAATTTTATCTGAGAATGACATCCCCGTTATTGAGGTAGCAAATTATACCGAGTACCCTGAAATGATGGATGGCAGGGTAAAAACGCTTCATCCCAAGGTACATGGCGGAATCCTTGGCCGCAGGGGAACAGATGATGCTGTCATGGCAGCAAATGGTATTAACGCAATTGATATGGTAGTCGTCAATTTATACCCTTTTGAGCAAACGATTGCTAACCCTGATTGTGATCTCGCGACCGCTATCGAAAATATTGATATTGGCGGGCCAACGATGATTAGAGCAGCAGCAAAAAATCATAAAGATGTTGCTGTGGTCATAGATCCTACTGATTACCAGGATATCCTATCAGAATTGGCTGAAAATAAAGCCATGCTCTCTCAGGAAACCCGTTTTAAACTAGCGCAAAAAAGTTTTGCTCACACGGCAAGATACGATACTGCCATAGCAACATACCTGAGTAAAATCAATAGCACTGAATTCCCAGAAACTTTGAATCTGCAATTTCATCAGATCCAAACCATGCGCTATGGGGAAAACCCTCATCAAAACGCAGCTTTTTATCAGGAAAGCACACCCATCTCTGGAACCATTGCTGCGGCAAAACAACTGCAAGGCAAGGCATTATCTTATAACAATATCGCAGATTCTGACGCGGCGCTTGAGTGCGTTAAATCATTTACAGAACAGCCGACCTGCGTTATCGTCAAACACGCCAACCCTTGCGGTGTTGCACAGACTGATAGCCTGCTGAACGCTTATGAACTAGCCTATGCAACTGACCCGACTTCTGCATTCGGCGGCATTATCGCATTTAATCAGGAGCTAGATGAAATTACCGCAAAAACAATCATCGGACAACAGTTTGTCGAAGTTATCATTGCGCCAACGATAAGCGAAGCCGCACAATCGGTACTTTCAGAAAAAACCAATATTCGCGTACTGGAATGTGGTATCTGGACCAGTGGCAACGAGCCCACCCTTGACTTCAAACGGGTTGCTGGTGGCTTATTGGTGCAAGATACTGATCACGGCCAGATAAGTGTAGCTGAGCTGAAAACGGTTACAAAACGCGCTCCGACAGAACAGGAACTGGCAGACTTATTATTTGCCTGGAAAGTGGCTAAATTCGTCAAATCCAACGCCATTGTTTATTGTAAGGACGGACGTACCATCGGAGTTGGCGCTGGACAAATGAGTCGAATCTATTCAGCAAAAATAGCCGGAATCAAAGCGGCTGACGAAAATCTTGAAGTTGCAGGGTCAGCCATGGCATCAGATGCATTTTTTCCCTTCAGAGATGGCATAGATTTCGCGGCAGATGCGGGAATTACTGCCGTTATTCAGCCTGGAGGATCCATGCGTGATAACGAGGTGATTGCTGCAGCAGACGAACATAATATGGCCATGGTCTTCACTGGGATGCGCCACTTTAGGCATTAATTTTCGATTCTCATACAAAAAAACACTATGAAAATACTCATCGTTGGCAGCGGTGGGCGCGAGCACGCTTTGGCCTGGAAAGCTCGCCAATCTACCAAAGTTGAACAAGTCTATGTCGCACCTGGAAATGCTGGCACCGCCCTTGAACATGGCATAGAAAATATTTCTATTGCCGCAGAAGATATTTCAAGTCTGGTTGATTTTGCCAAACAGCACCATATTGATCTAACCCTTATCGGCCCTGAGGTGCCTTTGGTGGCAGGAATTGTTGATGAGTTTCAACAAGCAGGACTGAAATGCTTAGGTCCCAGCGCCAAAGCAGCACAATTGGAAGGCTCAAAAACCTTCTGCAAAGATTTTATGGCTCGACATGATATTCCTACAGCAAAATATCAAACTTTTACCGACAAGCAACTTGCGACTGAGTACATAAACAAGCAGGGTGCTCCCATCGTCGTAAAAGCTGATGGCCTAGCTGCCGGAAAAGGTGTAATAGTCGCTTCAACCGAACAACAAGCCATAGATGCGGTAGAAGACATGCTGGCAGGAAATGTTTTTGGCGATGCAGGAAGCCGGGTGGTCATAGAAGAATTCCTGCAAGGTGAAGAGGTTAGTTTTATCGTTATTGCCGATGGTAAGCAGGCATTACCGATGGCCACATCCCAAGATCACAAAGCACGAGACAATGGCGACCAAGGGCCGAATACCGGCGGTATGGGCGCCTATTCTCCTGCTCCGATAGTTACACCAGAACTTCATACCAAGATCATGCAAGAAGTTATCGAGCCGACCTTGGCTGGCATGGCCAATGACGGCATGCCCTATACCGGTTTTCTTTATGCAGGATTAATGATTTCTGGTGATAGCGATATCAAAGTACTGGAATACAATTGCCGGTTTGGTGACCCGGAAACCCAACCGATCATGATGCGCTTACAGAGCGACCTGGTTGAGCTTTGTTTGGCGGCATTGGATCAGCAACTAGATCAAGCCAGTAGTGAATGGGATAAACGAGCCGCGCTTGGCGTAGTTTTAGCTTCTGGCGGTTATCCTGATGCTTATCATAAAGGGAATGTCATTAGTGGGTTACCCAATACAGAAAATTCAGATATAAAAGTATTCCATGCGGGTACAAAACAGGAAAATGATAATATTGTAACCTCTGGCGGCCGCGTTCTTTGCGCATGTGCCTTAGGTGAAGATATTGCTGATGCACAAAAGAAAGCCTATGAGCTAACCCATCGCATTCAATGGCAAGATGTCTACTTTAGAACTGATATAGGCAATAAAGCAATAAAGCAACCCTAGAAAAATATCTTTCTAAACGTCAAATTAATGCGTGGTTTTTTTTCGAGTTTGGTTTTGGGAACACTGTGCCGCCAGTGATTTTGTAAAGTTCCGCTCATTAATAATAAATCGCCATGTTGAAGGTCGATGTTGATCATCTCTCCGGTTTTGTTATGACGTATTTTAAACAAGCGATTATCGCCCAAAGACAGGGATGCAATGGCTGGGTCTTTGCCAAGCTCTTTTTCCTTATCTGCATGCCAACCCATCGAGTCGGAACCATTACGGTACAAATTTGCTAAAACGCTATTGAACGAAAAGTTACTGAAAGTTTGTATGCGCTGATTAATTTCTAGTAACGTCTCATTCCAGGGTAAGGGGTGATGAGTGACACCGGAGTAGGAATAAACAGCCTGTTCTTCCCCATACCAGCTAACCAGTCTTGGCACCATTACTTTTTTGCCAACCACAGTTATTTTTTCCTGCTTCCAGGATAGGGATGAGATAAGTTGACTATAAAAAAAATCTGCTGCTTGCTTAGCAAAAAAACCTGGAACTAATACAAGCTGGTCTTCTGAATTAATCAGGTTCTTTTGTTGCACAACTTAGAACAAGTTCTTAGGTTAAAAATAAACACTCGCTTCAACATAAAAGCTTCGCCCTTGTGTAGGTATATGATCGGGCAATGCAGGTACAGCAGGTTCCCTGGCATGTTTATTAAAGACATTTCTAACTGATGCCGCAAGATTCAAATGCCCCATAATTTTTTCACCCCTTAGAGTAATATCTACCGTTTCATAATCTTCAAGATTTTTACGCTTGTCTCCAAGCATATTACTCCTTTCACCGATCCATTTTAATTGGCTTTGCAATGTCCATCCTGGCATAAACTCCCACAATGCCGCCACATATAATTGCTGTTCTGGAACACTAGCTACATCAAGATCTGTCACCTTATCATGAGCATGTTGCCAGGCATAATTGCCACTGATAAAAAACCGCTCATGTAACTGCCAATTCCATTCAAATTCCAGGCCATAGCCTTCCAGGTCACCAATATTTTGTGCCATAAAACTTCCCGACCCACTTGGTACCGGCTCAATTAAGTCTTCGATAGCATAATAATAAACATTGACCCCAGTACGCAAAGACTGAAAGGGACGATAATCAAAAGCCAGTTCGATAGTATTAATAATTTCTGGGTCTAAATTTGGATTACCCAATAGCACCGGGTTGTTTATATTCCCTTGTTCAGAAAAATTGGGTGCCCGAAATGCTCGCCCATAAAGCAATTTACTGGTCAATTGTTCATTAACATCCCAAACCAATGCTATCCTTGGATTAACAGTAGCACCAAAATCTGAATAATGATCAAATCGAACACCTGTTGTTAATTGCCAGCCCTGGGCTATTTGCCACTCATCCTGTACCGCTAGCGACCAGATCGACCGGCTTGTATCAGGCAAATAAACAAATTCGCTGCCTGTAACATCAGTCATTGCCCCATAAACGATAGCAGGAGGTGGATTGCCTGATAATACACCCGGGCCAAAATTCTTAATTTCCCGGGTCTTTATTTCTTCGTATCGATAGCCTGTCTGAAAGCGTAAGCGATGATTTGTAAGTCCTTTATAAATACCACTTATTTCAAAAGAAGGGACTTGCTGGGTTCGCCCCAGCTTATCTTTTACCCCTTGTGCAAACGAAACAAGCTTTCTTCGTTCCCCAGGATCTTTGGGTGGTGTAAAATTTGGATTACCATTTTGGTCAATGAATAATTTTGCATTCGTAGGAAATACTTGAAACTGATTAGTCTGAAAATCGGCATATAAATAACTGGCATGGGCCAAAAACTCCCAATCTTCAAACCAGTCTTCAGTTGAAAATCTTATCGATCCCATATATTGTTCTGCATCTCCCCTCCCTTGTAAATCTAGTGCAGCGGCAACCCCTACACGTGCTCCAGATTCGGCATTAAATGCCCAAAAACCAATATCCCAATGCTTGCGTTGTAAATTCAAATGTACATTCCAAGACTCAAATTGGGTTTGCATCGCCCCTGGGGCATTTGAAGCATTAGTAGCAAATAGAGTATCAATTTGCGATTGGCTATCAGCATTAATTATCCGCTTATCATCACCATTAGTATGATGATATTGCAAGCTGGCCGCCACATCCCAACCTGCCCACTGGCCACCATGTTGCCCCCAAACACTTTGGGTATCAAAATTACCAATACGCCCTCCAATAATGATCCCATCTATATCTTCAGCTTTCTTAGTGATGATATTGATCACTCCAGCAAAAGCATCGGCACCATACATTGCAGAGCCCGGACCACGAATGACCTCAACTTGCTTAATATTCTCAACCGGCAGCTCCAGGCCAGTCAATGAACGGCCCTGGAATGGTACCGAAAACCGATTACCGTCTAGCAACACAAGAACTTGCGAATTGGTACCGTTACGGATACCTCTCATGGTATATATATAGTCGTAAGTAACCGGCTGAATGCTGACATGCAATCCAGGTATGGTTTCTAACACCTCATGTAACTCTGTAGCACCCATGGCTTTGATCTGCGCAGCAGTAACGACACTGGTAACCGCTGCCGACCGAAATACTGGCTTGGCAGTTCCCGTTGCTATTGTGACCGATAATTCGGCCAACTCACCTGGCGACATGGAATAAAAGTCTTCCATATCATCCACAGCAGCATTGGCAATAGAACTTAAGCCTAAAACCAGACTGATCGTAATTAGGAATTGTTGTTCTTTCCAACACATAACTTCACCATTAATCTACAAAAACAGATTGTTTTAATTTATCCAAAGGTACTGGCTCACCGATAGCAAACCCTTGAGCATAATCAACACCCAGTTGATTCAAAACTGCAAGAATCTCCTCATTTTCAACAAATTCAGCAATAGTTTTTTTCTCCATCACATGTCCAACTTCATTAATGGAGCGAACCATGGCCAAATCAACTTTATCTTCCAAAATATCCTTAACAAACAAGCCATCAATTTTTATATAGTCGACAGGCAGATTTTTTAAATAAGCAAAGGAAGACAAGCCACTTCCAAAATCATCCAGAGAAAAATGGCAACCATACTTTTTTAAATGCTGAATAAAGGTTGCTGCATCTGATAAATTTGCAATAGCTGCAGTTTCAGTAATTTCAAAACAAACTTTTTCCGGAGGGATTAACCATTGATTAAATTGCTCAGTAATAAAAGACAACATAGTTTCATCAGAAAATGATAACCCCGATAAATTAATTGAGCACAGCTTAAGATCGTTAACAAAATCAGGCTGATTTGCCATCCAGGAAAACAAGGTTTTAATCACCCAGCGATCTAATGCCGGAGCCTGATTGTAACGTTCTGCGGAAGGTAAAAATGCACCAGGAGGAATAATGTTGCCATCTTTATCTTTGTAACGAATGAGGGTTTCAAAGTGTAGCCCTTCCTCCTCACCTAAAACTGGAATAATAATCTGCCCGTATAATACAAAACGGTTTTCATTCAAACCCTGGTGGATTTTTTCAACCCATTGCATTTCACCTTGCCTTTTTGCCAAATCTTCATCATCAGGTAGAAATACATGGACTCGATTGCGCCCTTTATCTTTGGCTGCATAGCATGCTGCATCTGCTTCTTTTAGTAGTTCAACCGAATTGCCGCTGGTACTGGAAACAGCTGTGACCCCGATACTAACGCCTACAGTAAAGCACCTATCTTCCCAAGCAAAATTAAAATCCCTGATAACATTACGAATTTTTTCGCACGCTCTGAAAGCATGATCTAATGAACAGTTATGCATTAAAATACCAAACTCATCACCCCCCAAACGGGCTAGCAAATCTTCTTTGCGAATATGCTTTCTCAGCAAGGTTCCCAATTGCCTTAGCAATTCATCCCCTGCGATATGTCCACTGGTATCATTTACCACTTTAAATTGGTCAAGATCCAAATAACATAAAACGTGTTCAGCACCATCACTGTGAGCAGTTTCCAGCGCCTGTAATATATACAAATCAAACTCACTTCGATTTGCTAAATTTGTCAAGGCATCATGACTCGCTTGATAGGCTATTTTTTCGCTCAATATTCTGGTCTCTGTTACATCTTCGCAAACCAGCATGATATTAGTTTGATGCTCTTCATTTTCCATCAATCGTGCTGTTTGTCTGACCCATATCAAGCGATCGTCATCACAAACCAGACGAACTTCCTGTTTATGAACTTTTTTAGGATATGCATTACATTGTTTGAACAAACTCTGTAATGACATTAAATCTTCAGAGTGAACAAAATTAAAAATGCAACGAGTTTGCAATTCCTCCACAGTTAAGCCAAGTTGCTTGGCTCCAAACTGATTTACCGTCGCTATCCAGCCATCCATATCGATATTGAAAACCATGGTGGGGTTGTCGTCATATAACATCAAATAACGATCCTTGGCCTTGGTTAAAGCAATATTTTGAGTTTCGACTGTCCCTATCATGTCATTAAAAGCATCAACCAGGGCTCCCAATTCATCATGGTTTACTTTTTCAGCTCTTAGTGAATAATTTTTTTCTTCGGAAATTTTTTGTACGGTATCTACTAAACTTTTAATCGGCGAGGCAATGAATTGCAATAATGGCGTCAGAATAAAAAATGCCAAAATTGAAGCTGATAATAAAATCAGCGAAACAAGGCCTAGGTGCTGGAATTTACGCAAAAATGCTGTTTCTAAATCAGCGTGAATATACACGAGGCCTTGAGCTTCATTATCAAGAATAATTGGCTGATAAATATAGAGCTGTTTTTCTTCGTAGCGAGTGTGCTTGTCTGATGACAACGTTGGACAGGCTAAATTTTTTTCAGGGCTTGTATTCAGTAAAGTAAAAATATTATTTTGGGTATCATAAATACAAGCCAGGCGGACTGATGGAAATTTATCCAACGCAGACAAATTTTCTTTGGCGACTTCTTTGTCATCGAACATTAAAGCGGCAGTACTTCTATCGCCAATGAATGTTGCCATAGCCGAAAGCTCTTCCTGAGTGGTTTTTTTAAATTCTGATATTTCCAGTAAAAACAAAAACAGACCTGCAAAGGTAACTGCTGAAATACTTGAAATAAATAAAATCAGCAATAATTTTTTTCTGATTGCCAGGTGTCGGAAAAAATTAACCATCGCCATTCTCCCCAACTATCTCTACTATTTCCAATAGCTTGGCGCTTATCTCCAGCCCTGAATCTTTAAGCTTAGCAAGATTTATTTGTAATTTAACCTTTCCCCCCTTTATGATAAAACCAATCATTCCCCCATATTCTGCAAAATGTTGTTTCTCACTAACGGTTAAAATGCCGCTGCTTGCAATTAGTTCCCGGGTGTCTTTTCTGGTTGCGGATCCCAAAAATAATAGATGGCATTGTTTAGATGCATCATATCGGCGCATCCGAACTAACTTGATAGGCAATCCAAGCGCCTCTCTCGTTTCTATTGAGTCAATCAAGGCTCCAAAAGGATCTTTCCCTAAAATACAAAGATTAAAGGTTTCGCTTTGGCTGTCAGGCCAAGTAATGAATTTAGTGAAATTGTAGAGATAGGCAGCTTTGATTTTATACTCAACGGTAGCCTCAGCAAGTAACGAATGAGAGCTTAACAAAAAAGCCAGTGCTATCATTTTAGTGCTAAAAAAACACGTAAGTTTCCTACTAAAGTATTTGTTCTTAAAAACCGTTAGGAACATGAATAGCCTAATTGAGGATACTTGGGCAAAGGACATTTATTAATAATAGACTATTTTTAAGACAAATTCAGCTAGAATTTATAAACTTCCATTTCTTTCTGAAGCTTGTTGAGCCTTTTATGCTGGGGTATGTAGGCATATTTTTGATTGAATTGTAAATTTCATTTCATTATCTAGCTGGCCTTTTATTTAGCAATTATTTGATTCCCAGAAAAAGATTTTAAGTACCTTTATCATATAATCATGGTCTAACGTCCCAGCACTTTCTCTTATGCTGTGCATTGCCCACATCGGGCAGCCCACATCTACAGTTCGAATTCCTAGCCTGGCAGAGATCATAGGCCCTATGGTGCTACCACAGGGTATATCGGAATGGTGGGAGTATTTCTGATAGGGAACTTCGGCCTGTTCACACCATAAAACAAACATTGCCTGAGAAACACTTTCGGAGGTATATCGATGATTGGCGTTGACTTTAATCACTGGGCCTTTGTTTACCATTACCCGATGTTCCGGCTCATAGGCTGAAGAAAAATTTGGTTGATAAGCGTGGGCCATATCAGCACTGATCATAAAGCTTTTCGCCATGGCACGTTGAAAATCTTCTTTACCAGTTTCTGTCGCCAAGGCTATGCGCTCCAGAATATCAGGAAGAAAACTGCCATCTGCGCCTTTAACACTTTCGCTGCCAATTTCTTCATGATCAAAAAAAGCGCACATTAAAGTGCTATCTGTGGCTTCTGAATTAGCAAGTAAAGCCTTTAGCCCAGCATGACAGGAGGCCAAATTATCCAGCTGACTATCGGCATAAAACTCCTGATCATTACCCCAAAATGCACCTTTCTGAGTGTCGTAAACATTCAATTCCCAAGACAATAATTGTTCCTGCTTAATTCCAATTTGTGACTTTAACAGCGATAAAAAATGATCTAGAGGCACTTGCTTTTCAACTAAAACTGAAAGCAGCAGAGGTAATTCAGATTGCTTAGATAATTTCAAACCCTCTTCATTAACCTTTCGGTTCATGTGGATAGCTAAATTGGGCAAACGCAATAATGGATGTTCAAAATTAACTAGTTTAGTGACAATGCCGCCATTTTCTGATCGATAACACACTCGGCCGGCCAGGCTCAAATCCCGATCGGTAAAAGTTGCCAAAATAGGCCCACCATAAACCTCAACACCCAGTCGCACCATGCCATCTGTCGCGTAAGCAGCATTGGGTTTTATTCTTAACCCAGGGGAATCCGTATGAGCACCGACAATTTTAAAACCTGCTTCTGCCGATGGCTTCTGCCCTACAATAAATACGATGATTGATGAATCATCACGCACTACATAGTAACGCCCACCCTGCTGTAAGTGCCATTGGTCGGTTTCTTCCAGTTTAGTGAAGTGATGTCCTCGTAGGCATTCTTCAATAGATTTAACCACATGCCATGGGCTATGACTGGCATCAATAAAATCCAACAATTCCTGTACTGTGCCGGCACTCATCAATGTTCTTTCAAATCTAGAGAAACTGAATTAATGCAATAACGCAACCCTGTTGGCTCCGGGCCATCCTCAAACATATGCCCCAAATGAGCACCGCAGGATTTACAAGTGACTTCAACTCTTTGCATGCCATGCGTGGAATCAAGTTTTTTGTTTATACTGTCATTTGATTTAACATCCCAAAAGCTCGGCCAACCGGACCCAGAATCAAATTTTGTTTCGGATACAAACAACGGATTGCCACAACAAATACACTCATATACACCTGGTTTTTTACAATCAAGATATTTACCGCTAAAAGGAGCTTCAGTACTCTTGTTCCTACAAACGCTATATTGCTCGGGAGTTAATTTACCAAGCCACTCATTATTATTTTTCTGTTTATCGCTCATGTCACCAACCTCAGCAAGGTTTCATTGTAGATCGTTAATAGTTTATCCCCAAAACAAACAAGATAGACTGTTTCCATAGTGGAATTTGTAGCAAGACACTCTTTAACGGTTAAAATTGCTATCTCAGCAGCCAGCTCAGATGGGTAATGAAATACTCCACAAGAAATAGCTGGAAAAGCT
This sequence comes from Methylococcaceae bacterium, assembly GCA_030618325.1. GTDB lineage: Bacteria > Pseudomonadota > Gammaproteobacteria > Methylococcales > Methylomonadaceae > JALSJK01. The sequence goes on from JAUXDP010000003.1 coordinate 14,573, forward strand.
ATGGTGCTAATCGAATGAATTTTAGCCAAATTCATACATTCTCTATAACAAGACTGCAATAACTCCGGTTCTCTCTGGCTCCCATCATACCAAACAGGACCTACGGTATGAATCACGTAGCGAGCAGGCAAATTGTACCCCTTAGTAATTTTCGCCTGCCCGGTATTGCAACCACCTAAAGTCCTACATTCTGTTAACAATTCAGGGCCGGCTGCCGAATGAATAGCGCCATCCACTCCACCGCCACCTAATAGTGAATTATTTGCTGCGTTAACAATAGCATCGACATTGAGCTTAGTAATATCTGCCTTTATTATCTGTAAATCTGCCATATTTTGCTTATTAATACTTCGCGCGGGTACGGATGCGGTTTTCTATCGGTTGGTTTTTGCCGATAGACTGCATTGCTGAAATAGTTGCGTAACCTGCTATGCGCCCATTTCAGCGCCTTGCTATCGACAAAAATCAACTCACTATAAAATCCACACCCGTACCCGCGCGAAGTATAGCTTATGATACAATTTATCACACTTTTCCCATCAAAAGGTTCTAGCAACTAGAATTTAGGAAAGGGGCTAGAGGCAAGACAACTACAATCTTAAAAATAAGCACGAGAATTCTTCCTGGCTGGATGACTAACGATGAAAATAATTATTATTCTGACACTCATTTTTATAACCAGCTGTTCATCAAACCGGGTTAAGATTCATCCCCAGATAGAAAATGAACAGACTATTACTTATGCCAGAGGGGGAGTGGTATTTCATTCTAATACATCTTTAAAACCGGAACTCACCATCATAGATTATTCTTATGATGAAATAATCATAGGCCTGTCTGTAACGAACACCACGTCTGAACCGATATTATTCTCGGAAAAAAACATTCAGGTTGAGCTACTTGGCTTGGAAGAATCACAACCAGGCACCATTTATAGTTTTGAGCAATTAATTGAAGAAGCCGCAGAGAGAGGCGACAGTACCCTATACCAGATAGGGAATACAGCCGCTGGTATAGGCGTCAGCTTTATTCCTTTTGGTGGTATTGCTTATTCTGTTGGTCGCATGCTTTATTCCTTAGGTGATGACAACTCCCAAACCCATGAAAATCGCATTGACGCACTAACCTTTTCGCAATTGAATAAAAATTACTTTAGGCAGCAGACCATTGAACCCAATAGTAGTTATGCGGGTATTCTCAAAATCGGTTTTGAAGATGAGCTAGAGGAAGGAGATACCATTACTTTTCAGGTCTTAGGTGGAAATGAAATTGAAAAGTTTAATTTCACTTGCAAGACCCGCCCCAAATAAGGGTTAGCAATATCTTTCCTAGTCACCATGAATATACTTCCTGGTTAGCGAAAACAAAATTGGACTTAATAATACCAACGCTATCAAATTGGGAATAGCCATCATGGCATTCATGACATCGGCCAGCAGCCAAATTAAGCCCAGTTTACCCATAGCACCCACTGGAATCGCAACAATCCACAATAAGCGATAAGGCAAAATTATTTTTACACCAAACAAAAACTCGGCGCAACGCTCCCCATAGTAACTCCAGCCCAGAATGGTAGTAAAAGCAAAAACCACCAAACCAAAGGTAACGATATAGCCCCCCCATCCGGGTAGACTGGTATTGAATGCTAATGTTGATAACGCAGCACCATTTTCACCGCCTTCCCACACACCTGACATCACAATGACTAACGCTGTCATGGTACAAACCAGTAAAGTATCAATACAGGTTCCCAGCATGGCAACCATACCCTGTTGAACCGGATTATCAGTTTTTGCTGCTGCATGTGCGATTGGCGCACTACCCAAACCGGCTTCATTGGAAAATATCCCACGAGCCACTCCAAAACGAATCGCCGCCCAGACTGTGGCTCCGGCAAATCCCCCCGTTACCGCTGTCCCTGTAAATGCATTGCTGACAATCAATGATATAGCTGGAAGAACTTGCTCGAAATGAGACACGATAATTATCATGGCTCCGGATATATAGGCAACCGCCATAAAAGGCACCAGTTTGGCGGCAACCTCTGCTATTCGTTTGATTCCACCAAAAATCACCGCAGCCGTAATAATCATCAGTACACTGCCGGTTAACCAATCCGGTATTTGGAACATCAAGTCTAGTGCATCAGCAACGGAATTTGCTTGAACCATGTTGCCAATGCCAAATGAGGCTAATGTACCGAACAAAGCAAATAACAACCCTAGACTATGCCAGCGCTTGCCGAGGCCATTTTTAATATAATACATCGGTCCACCGACAAAATTCCCTAGCTCATCAACTTCCCTATACTTTACGGCTAACACCGCCTCAGCATATTTAGTCGCCATGCCAAATAAGGCTGTCACCCACATCCAGAAAACAGCACCCGGCCCCCCCATGACAATTGCAGTGGCCACTCCGGCAATATTCCCAGTGCCAATAGTCGCTGATAAAGCCGTCATTAATGCCTGGAAGGGTGTGATATTCCCTTGACGAGTAGCTTCTGGCGCTTGGCAAAGCGAAATTAAAGCTTGTGGAGTCTTACGCCAAGGAAATAATCGCAGTCCTAAAGTTAGAAAAACACCAACACCTAATAAACAAACCAGCATAACCGGCCCCCAAAGCCAGCTACTCGCCTGATTTAGTATGTTTTCCAAAAGTGTCATTAGTTTAATTTATCCACTTCGTGTGCTTTTTCATAGTCCACACCAACACTGATAATAAAACTAGTGGCCTCTTCTATATCCATTTCTGACTTAACCACTCTGGATTCATGGACAATAATGGTGAAACCCGAGGTGGGGTTCGGTGAGGTAGGAACAAATAAAATATATTTATTTTTTTCTTTATTGGTGACGTATGCCGGCACCCACAAACCTTCTTTGGGATATTCAATATAAACGACTTCACGAGCTCCGGTTTGCTCATGCCCAGAAATAAGATTAACTATTTTTTTAGTAACCCTATAAACAGTATTTAATATAGGGATTTTGTTTATAAGACCATCAATGCTACCAACAATGAATGATCGCCCAATGGAAACCCGATGCCCAACGTAAGCAAATGATGCAAAGCTAAAAATAAAAAGTAGCCCAGTAACCAAATAACTATCAAAATATCCGTAAACAAAAACAACGATATTGGAGGCAATATGCTCAACAAACACAAGCAACTGCAAAATAACAGCAACTGGAATAAATGCCAGGACGCCAATTAAAAATTTCTTTATTATCGAATTAATATACGTATTCATAACACTACCTTCTTTTTTTTATTACAGCTTTGGAGCCGTTTGTGCACCCTTAAACTCAACGCATAAGTGCAATTTATTTTTCCAGGATTGGAAGAGTCAACTGAGGTAAAATTCTATCCTTCACAACCCGACCAAAGATGAGAACGCTTATTGAAGAACAAAGATACCAGATTGGAGCATTAAAGAAAGCAAAAAAGGAGAACGAAATGGAACGCTGAACTATCTGGGGTAGTCAATTATAATCGAGCATTTTTCAAAAAACTCTCTAAGATTAACAAACAAGCTTGGCAATCCTTGAAAAAAAATTGATATTTCATAAAATACCCTGCGCCTCTTTAGCCTCAGGCTTCAGCCATAACCCAAGAAACCGTGAGCAACTGATTTTTCTAGGATATTATGAGGGTTTACCTATGAATCCAGTTATTCATAGTCTAAACAAACATTTTTTGGGTGTGCGGTATAGTCAAGCGCTTGTGCTAAAATCCGCGAGCAACTTTTTTTAGCTTAAAGGGGGATTTTTGATCCGTATTTGGTTGATCATACTTATCATAGCGGCTTTGTTTGCGATACACTGGTTTCGAAAAACACCCTCAGATGTAATCGCCCGGTATGTTCGACAGGTGAGCATGGTTCTGCTGGGTGTTGCTTTAATATTTTTAGCCATGACTGGACGCTTAAATTGGATTTTTGCCGTCGCAGGCATTTCATTCGCCTTTTTACTAAGAATGTTGCCAGTGTTGGCACGTCTGGCCCCGGAATTACATAAAATCTGGTTGCTCTTTCAAGGAGTAAAGCAAAATACTTCACACCAAACCCATTCAAAACCCAGCTCAAAGGCGATGAGTGTAGAAGAAGCTTATAACATTCTTGGGTTATCGGCAGGTGCAACAAAGCAGCAGATTACTTTAGCACACCGAAAACTGATACAAAAAATGCACCCGGATCGAGGAGGCAACGATTATTTGGCTGCAAAAATTAATTTGGCAAAAAAATTATTATTAGAAATCTTGGATAAATGAGCGATATGGTTAGAGGCTGTCTGGTTAAAAATAATCGAAGCGAAAAAGTGGTAAAAACGGCCAGATTTTTGAAAATTAGAGGCGAATAGTGAACTATTTAACGAGGGTTTTCGAGAATATGGACGATTTTTACCATTTTTGCAGTCGATTTATTATTGACCAGCCAGCCTCTAAGTTCCCCTGGTGCATTTTAGTACTGATCATTTTAGTCAGTTCGGCTTGTTCGAATAAGCCTAATTATGCCCCAGTAAGAAAAACCCATAAAAATTTGAATTCTAATATCAGGTATCACACGGTAAAAAAAGGAGAAACATTATATTCAATTGGCTTTCGTTATAACTATAGTTACCTTCACTTAGCTGAATGGAATAATATTTCCAAGCCCTATAGAATACGCGTTGGACAAAAAATCAGGTTAATTAGACCAAATAATAGCCTATCAAAAGATTCAAAAATATCCAAAAACACCCCAAAAAAGAGAACCACGTCACAAAACATACCCAAAAAACGGAGACATTCATCACAAAAAAAGCCAACATTATCAAACACTAAAAAAAAGGTGTTAAAGTTAGCCTGGCAATGGCCGATACGAGGAGGGTTAGTAAAAACCTTTTCTCAATCTGGCAATAAAGGAATAGACATTAGTGGAAAATTTGGTCAATCTGTTAAAGCAGCTGCGGATGGAAAAGTCGTCTATAGCGGTAATGGGTTAACTGGGTACGGAAATCTATTAATTATTAAGCATAATTATTTGTACTTGAGTGCTTATGCTAATAATCATCGCCTTTTGGTGGTAGAAGGACAGGATGTCAGGAAAGGCCAGGTCATTGCAGAAATGGGAATAGGCAAAGGTAAAAAAGTAGCTTTACATTTTGAAATTCGAAAGAATGGTGAATCTGTGAATCCGCTTAACTATTTACCTTAATGTGATGAATTATTGTCGGTTTTAATCCGACGTTTGGAGATACCTTATGAACGTGGACGTAATTGAACCTGTTAGTGAAAACTTGAATACTCAGTCATCTGATGACATTACATTTGACAAACCAGCTGAAGAATCTAGTAAAGAGAGAACTGCTGAGGAATCAAGTAATTTAGATGCAACTCGAATTTATTTAAATGAATTGGGGAAATCAAAGCTTTTAACAGCCGACCAAGAAAAAACTTTTGGTTCTCGGGCGCTTAACGGCGATGAAGAAGCGCGAAAAATCATGATCGAAAGTAACTTGAGATTGGTGGTTAAGATTTCTCGCCGCTATTTAAATCGAGGACTACCCCTGCTTGATTTAATTGAAGAAGGCAATCTGGGCCTGATTCGGGCAGTAGAAAAATTTGATCCTGAACGTGGCTTCCGTTTTTCAACTTACGCAACCTGGTGGATCAGACAAACCATTGAAAGGGCAATAATGAATCAAACACGAACTATTCGTTTACCGATTCATATTGTTAAAGAAATGAATGTTTATCTTAAAGCCCAGAGACACTTGGCGCAAACTATGGAGCATGACCCATCACCTGAAGATATTGCCAAATATCTGGAAAAACCGGTCAAGAAAGTTGAAAAAATGCTTAAACTAAATGAGCGTGTATCTTCTGTTGATGTTCCTAGCGGAAAGGATTTTGACAAGCCGTTGGTAGAATCAATTTCAGACGAAGCGAACATGAGCCCATCAGACCAGCTTCAAGAAAGTGGCATGAAAAACAATATCACAGATTGGTTGTATCAATTATCAGATAAGCAACGCGAAGTAATTTGCCGAAGATATGGATTATGCGGTTACGAACATTCCACCCTTGAGCAAGTTGCGACGGAGTTAGGTGTTACCCGCGAGCGAATCAGGCAAATTCAGATGGATGGATTAAAAAGGCTGAAGGAAATAATTGAATTCAACGGCTTTTCATTTGAAGCGATTTTCCATTAAATATAAATCCATAGAGGTATCCTATAGAACACTTTAACTCCCTCTCCTGCTGGAGAGGGTAAGGTGATGAGATTGAAAATAAAGCAGTGCTGAAGTTTACTGATTAATTTCGGCATGCAGAGCACGAAACTCATGAGTCACTTTATGGCTTGGCATATAATGCACCAACGGCATTGCTTTGCTATGTGATTCACGTACCTTCACAGAAGGAGAAATTCGCGACTCAAGTACAGGATGTCCTTCCGCAATTAACTCATCAACCAGTTGTTTCGGTAAATTCGCCTGACTCTGGAATTGGTTTACGATAATTCCTTCAACCTCAAGAGAGCCATTATGATCTGCTCTAACTTCATTTATGGTTTGCATTAGGTTGTATAGCGATTCTCTGGAGAAAGCATCGCAGTCAAATGGAATCAAACATTTATCAGCAGCGATTAACGCTGATTGACTGTAAAAGTTTAAGACTGGCGGTGTATCGATGTAAACAGCATCAAACCCTTCCAAACTATCTAAAGCCTCACGCAGTTTGAAAATTTTATAGCGGGATTCCAGCCTGCTTTGTAATGATTCCAGCTCGGGATGCGAGGGAATAATGAATAAATTAGGAAAAGGAGTTTCCTGAATCAGTGTCTCCAGTCCAGCTTGTTGTCCACCAAACAGTCCTCGACTCAAACTATTTCTAAAAAAATATGCAATGCTCTGATCTGGATCTTCAACCTTTTTCCCTAGCAGGTATTGGGTGGAATTACCCTGGACATCCAGATCAACAACTAAAGTTTTCTTGCCATCAAACGCATTAATGGCCGCTAAATTACACGTAATGGTTGACTTGCCAACTCCACCTTTTTGATTAAAAATCACTCTGCGCATTTGTTATTCCCAAAAAACAAATAGTTACGGAACGGCAATTAAACAACTAGTCCTTAAATTCCCATTCCTAAACCTCGCATTATAAGCGTTGAATGAATAATATCAACTGCGTTGAAAAGTTAGACTTCCGCATTTTGAACACTTCGGTATGACACTGGTTGTTGTAAAGTTGATCGATTCACCACAATGTTCGCAAACTAAAGTACCGGGAGCCATAATTTCCCCAGTTTGATAAGTACTGTTAATCCGAGCTAATTGCTCAAGTTTAGCCAACTCTAAACGGGTTTTATCAGCAACATTCATAAAAGCGTCAAGAGCAAAATTTTCGATCATATCAATATCGAATTTGAGCCATTCAGTTAATGATTCACCATCTGACTCCGTTAGTGAGTGCGCCACTTCTTCAATATCTCGTTTGACAAAATCAGCAACTTTATTAATTTCCTCTTGAGTCAAACCTCCTATTTCACTTGCTTGCTCTCTAGCAGCATCAAGGGCGCGGGCCAAAGTTTTAGAAGCATCCCCCAGATCTTCATGAACATGGGTGATCATTTTATTATAGGCATCAATTAACTGACTATCGTTCATAAAGATAACTCCTGAAAATGAAACTTTCGATTTAATCAACTGTACGGTATTCTACCGCTTTTGATCGGTAAAAGACGAATTAAGGATGCAAGAAAATTACAACCCATTAGCTATTGAACAAGAAGCGCAAAAATATTGGCAGGATTCAGGTGTATTCCGCGCCAGCGAGAATTCCAATAAAGAGAAATATTACTGCCTGTCAATGTTCCCCTATCCCAGTGGCAAACTGCACATGGGGCATGTTCGGAACTATAGTATTGGCGATGTCATCAGTCGTTTTCAACGTATGCAAGGCAAAAACGTATTACAGCCTATGGGTTGGGATGCGTTTGGCTTGCCTGCAGAAAATGCCGCTATGCAGCACGGCGTACATCCGGCCGACTGGACGTATGAAAATATTGATTATATGCGGGATCAGTTAAAACAATTAGGCTTTGGATATGACTGGGATCGCGAATTAGCAACCTGCGATCCGGAATATTACCGTTGGGAGCAATGGTTTTTTCTTCGCTTGTTGGCAAAAGGTCTGGTTTACAAAAAAACCGCGCCTGTAAACTGGTGCCCTAACGATATGACGGTTTTGGCTAATGAGCAGGTAATTGATGGCTGTTGTTGGCGATGTGATACACCTGTCGAGCGCAAAGAAATTTCTCAATGGTTTTTAAAAATTACTGCGTATGCTGATGAATTGTTGGCATCATTGCAACAAATGATTGGTTGGCCGGAGCAGGTCAAAACCATGCAGGCAAACTGGATAGGCCGCTCTGAAGGTGTAGAAATGGACTTTTCAGTCGTTGACATGGATGAACCCTTAAAAATATATACCACGCGTCCTGATACGCTAATGGGAGTGACTTATCTGGCTGTAGCTGCGGAACACCCACTGTCTTTAAAAGCGCTGGAAACGAAACCGGAATTGCTCGAGTTCATTGAGTCTTGCAAGCAAATGGAAGCTTCTGAAGCTGCGATGGAAACCATGGAAAAACGAGGAATTGACTCCGGCATAATGGCTATCCATCCAATTTCAGGAGAACAAGTCCCTGTCTGGATTGCCAATTTTGTTTTGATGAGTTATGGCACCGGAGCAGTCATGTCTGTTCCTGCACATGATCAACGGGATTTTGAATTTGCTCAACGATATGGTATCGCTATCAAACAAGTGATTTTTGCTAACGACGATGCAAATAATGATTGCACTGAACAAGCGTTTACCAATAAAGGTGTATTAAAAAATTCAGGCGAATTTGACGGACTTTCTTCAGAACAGGCTTTTAGCGCTATCGCGAAAAAACTTGAAAAAGAAGGTAAGGGGCAGCGTCAAACCAATTATCGTCTGCGTGATTGGGGCGTTTCCAGGCAACGTTATTGGGGCGCACCAATACCGGTCATTTATTGTGACGATTGTGGGACAGTCGCTGTGCCAGATACTGATTTGCCGGTGACTTTACCCAAGGATGTGATTCTGGATGGCTCTTGTTCGCCACTGGGGAGCCACGCTACCTTTCCTAATGTTGACTGCCCAAAATGTGGCAAAGCAGCCAAGCGAGAAACAGACACCTTCGATACCTTTATGGAATCCTCGTGGTACTTTGCTCGTTTTGCCGGTGCTGATGCTGATTCTATGCTGAGCGCAGAAGCAAATCATTGGTTGCCAGTCGATCAGTATATCGGTGGTATAGAACATGCCATATTACATTTATTGTATGCGCGTTTTTATACTAAGTTACTGCGTGATGAGGGACTGATTGTTAGTGATGAGCCTTTCAAAAATTTACTAACACAGGGCATGGTACTAAAAGATGGCAGCAAGATGTCCAAGTCCAAGGGTAATACCGTCGATCCCCAGGGTTTGATCGAAAAATATGGCGCTGATACCGTTCGTATGTTTGTTATGTTTGCATCACCGCCAGAACAATCACTGGAATGGTCTGACAGTGGCGTAGAGGGCGGTTTCAGGTTTTTAAAACGGCTCTGGCGCTTGGTTTATCAGTCTCTTGAATCAGGAACCGCGACTATTGAGATTGATAAAAGCCAAATAACCGAAGCCCAGAAAGATGTACGTCGACAATTGCATCAAGCCATCAAAAAAGTCACTGACGATATGGGACGCAGGCATACGTTTAATACCGCAATTGCTGTGAATATGGAATTAATCAATACCTTGTCGAAATTCAGCGACTCTTCCGATTTAGGAAAAGCCGTTATGAAAGAAGCATTAGAAGCAATTGTATTAATGTTATCCCCTATAGTGCCACATATTTGTCATAAATTATGGCTCGAATTAGGTCATCAGGAGGTCATTGATAAAGCATCCTGGCCTCAAGTTGATGAATCCGCGCTAGTGCAGGATACATTGCAAATAATGATTCAAGTCAATGGAAAGTTACGCGGTAAAATATCTGTAGCGATTGATGCCAGCAAGGACGAAATAGAAGTTATGGCTTTAGAGGAAGAGCATGTCCAACGCTTCATTGAAGGTAAGACCATTAAAAAAATCATTGTGGTGCCAAAAAAACTGGTTAACATTGTGATTTAATAGAGAAAAGGAAAAGGGCATGCTATTAAGAAATTTTGTTTTACTAACCCTGATAATGATGACAGCATCATGTGGCTACCATCTGCGTCAGCCTATAGAATTGCCAGAACAATTTAAAACCCTGTATGTACAAGGAGCTTCTGGAGCGCTGCGAAAGGAAATAAAAAAAGCTGTCAGAACCTCATCAGCAATATTGGTTTCCACACCAGAAGAAGCGGGTATGGTGCTAAATATTATCGAAGATCATTTAAGGCATAATGTTTTGTCGCTCGGCTCAACGGGTAAAGCGACGGAATATGAATTGTATTATCTGCTAACTTTCGAGTTACTTGATGCTGAAGGTGGGATTGTTATGCCTAGAGAGACTATTGAATTAAGCCGAGATTATTTTGATGATCAATCAGGTGATACCGTATTAGGTAAAGCAGACGAAGCAAATACCATTCGCCAGGAAATGTATAAACAGGCTGTGCGTAATTTATTTGATCGGGCGCGAATAAGTTTTAGGAAGTTAAGTGAGTAACTTCGATGCTACATGCTAAATCTGTCGAGCCCAGATTTAGCAGTCTGCCTGGTTATTAATTTTACCTCAACTACTTTGCCTCTGGTCCTCATTTTCGCTTCACATTAATAATAAAGCAAACGACACCAAGTAAGTCACTATAAAGTAAAAAACTGATAATAAAACACTCAGAGTAACTCTAAAATCAAACAGTTGTTGTAAAAGATAGCTGATAATGGCACAAAACCAGATAATTAATACAATCCCTACATAGATAGGAATCATAGAGAATTCGGATGTTCTAACGGTCATATACCAGATTGCAATAGGCAACGCACATATGTAAAAAAAGTTTTCGCAAATAATGAAGGCTGTGAATACTACGTCAAATTTTGCTGAAGATTTAGTGACCTTGAGCAAAATAAAAACAAATACTATCGTAATAAATAACTCAATAAGTATCTGAAGGAACGCTTCAACCGGCTCGGTAATATTTGCCTGGATGAATAGTGCTGCACAGATGTACAAGACAAGATTTCTCCATAAAAAAGTTTTTGAAGTAGTTAAGTTTGCTGGTATCTTGCCAAACCAGCATATGGGAAGATATTGCTTTAACATGACTTTCGCACCCTACTTAAATTATTAATAATTCTTTTTAAAAAGCTATGAACTTTCTGGTATTTGACTATTAGCCTACAAGATGTAATATGCTGGCTAATTCAACCTAATACGCCTACTAGAGGAAAACCCCAAGAAGAATGATATCGCGGTCTCACCCAAACAGCCAGAAGAAAGTTTTTGGACAAAAAGGCACACTTAGAGGTGCCCTAATGAGCAACTGTCTTTCGCAAAGATTTAACGGCTTTAATCCGTAATTCACGAATAGCCAGGCCAATTTGTGGGCCATGCAGATCCCGCTCCATAATTTCAGAAGTATCAACCGAAAGCCCTGCTTGTTGGGCGGCAAGGCAAAATTGCGCTTGGGGATATTCGTTTTCTTCCAATCCCGTTCGCCCCCTAGCATCCGCTTCACAAGCCAAAACAAAGTCTGACAAGCTGTTTTCAGGTTTGAAAGCGCCTATCGCCGCCAAAAAATCAACAATAGTTGCCGGACGTAACGCAAAAACACGATGACAATGTGTATGATACTCCATTACATGAGCGGCTAGTCTGGCAAAATGGTTGGGTATGCGCAAACGTTTACATAAAGATTTTAAAAGGGGTAACCCTCCTTTTTCATGCCCCCGGTGGCTAGGCCATTTTTCTTTTGGAGTAATGCCCTTGCCCAGATCATGAGTCAAGACAGCAAATCGTACCAATGGGTTGGGTGTTAGCAAAACAGCCTGTTCCAGAGATAATAAACAATGTACACCGGTATCAATTTCAGGATGATATCTTTCGGGCTGGGGAACACCGAAGAGTTGTTCGATTTCGGGAAAAATACAGGAAAGTGCTCCACAGTCTTTCAGGGCCGAAAAATAGGCGGCCGGTGTTTTTTCTGTCAACGCTTTATGAGTTTCGGCCCAGACTCTTTCCGGCACCAGACTGTCAATTTCGCCATTATCAACCATTTTTCGCATCAAATTTATTGTTTCCGGAGCAATGGTAAATCCCAGGTGGGCGTATCGAGCAGCAAAGCGAGCTACACGTAAAACTCTGACTGGGTCTTCAGAAAAGGCTGGAGAAATATGCCGTAGAAGTTTGGCTTGAATATCAGCTTGACCAGCATAGGGGTCAAGTAACTGCCCACCTGGAAGCATGGCAATGGCATTGATAGTCAGATCACGACGAATGAGGTCTTGCTCTAAAGTAACATCAGGATCGGCATGGACTACAAAACCTTTGTAGCCGGGCGCCGTTTTTCTTTCGGTTCGAGCCAATGCGTATTCCTCATAGGTTTCAGGATGTAAAAAAACGGGAAAATCCTTACCTACCGTTTTAAAACCCATATCCAACATTTGCTCCGGTGTTTCGCCAACCACCACCCAGTCTCTTTCTTTAACTGGGAAATTTAACAGCTGATCTCTGACCGCTCCGCCCACCAAATACGCTTTCATAGGAAATTACATTAATAATGAATACTAATAGTATACTCATCAAACATTATACAATTCACATTAATTCCCTGACTGGTATAAGGCAAGGGATAGATGGTTTATTTGATACGGGATGAGCAACTGACTATTCTAAGTTTATTGATGCAAGAAATATTTCTTTACTCTGCCTTATTTGGTGGCATTGCCGGATTATTAGCCGGATTATTTGGTATTGGGGGCGGTGTGGTATTGGTGCCATTTTTTCTCTGGCTATTTACCAAACAGGCATTCCCTCAGGAAACCGTTATGCATAGCGCTATTGCGACATCGCTAGCAACGATTATTATTACTTCTATCGCATCGGTTACTGCCCATCACCGCTTAGGCTCAGTGATGTGGGGAATTATATTCAAATTGGCACCCGGAGTATTTGTAGGAGCGATTGTTGGTGCAGCATTAGCAGACCATTTGCCCACTGAATCATTGCGGTTATTCTTTGCAACTTACCTATTTATTGTGGGTATAGAAATGGCTTTCCAATGGCAGCCAAAGCGAGCAAAGGCACAAATATCATCTACAATGTTACGCTTTTTTGGTCTTGTGATTGGCATCCTATCTTCCATCTTAGGCATTGGTGGTGGTACTTTAACGGTACCTCTATTAAGTAGATATAACTACCCTATGCGCAACGCAGTCGCGATTTCAAGCGCATGCGGATTCCCCATTGCCATCTCCAGCACCATTAGTTTTGCAATATTAGGCTGGAATAAAGCAGGGTTACCTGACGGCAGTATCGGTTATGTGTATTGGCCAGCGTTTGTCGGTATTGTTTTGACCAGCACAATGATGGCACCTTTGGGCGCAAAATTAGCGCATAAACTGCCAACTAAGGCATTGAAACGTTTTTTTTCGCTGCTTGTTTTTGCAATCACCCTAAAAATGGTCTGGTAAATTCTAATGTCGCTCTATTAGAGGGTTAAGCCGTACTTTGGTGGCGTATTACTTCCCGTATTTGAATTTTTCAGAATACGATATATCATTTTGCAGAAAGCATTAGAAGAGTTTAATATTGAAATTTAAGTAAAAACCACTTATCTTAAGCCTTAGGGTATTTGCCCACCTAGACAAACACCATTGGCCATATGCGCCAAAAGATAGGCACTGCCTTGCCATTGCTGCTTAATTTTATGCATAACAACGAGCATCCCTGAACAAACACAACACAGCACAAGGCTTCAACAAGCAAAGGAAACACGGAAAATACAGGAATTAAAGCTATGGCCATCTTAAACAACGAACTGTTAAGCAACCACCACTTGTTAACAACGGATGATATAGAAGAGTCTCGCAAAGTTACCAACGAGCTTTGGGAAGATCATGAAACGCATTTAACAGAAGGATCTGAATTTAATGTTCACATGAACCGAGTCAGCTTGAATAGCGTAACTTTTACCTATATCCAATGTCCTGCCGACTTAATTCTGACAAGCACCAACAAAGTAGAAACCCGATATTCCTTTCATTTACTGCTCGATGGAGATATTGATTATCGAGTAGCTTCAACCGAATTAACCGCAGATAGCAATTCCGGAGTCATCCATTTGTCTTCAGAAAAAATGCAAATGAAGACGGGTTCAATTCGGGCGCTTTTCGTTGATTTCGACAGAACTACTGTAGATCGGGCATTAAATAAAAGATTTGACTCCCAAAATCCGCTAGTTCCTGTAGCAGCCAAGATTGATTACCAATCGGGACAAGGAATATTACTGCGCTCACTATCTCTGTGGTGTGTCCAGCAACTAAACCATAAGGAAAAACGCAATCAAGACTCCAAAGTATGGCAACATTTGGAAAAAGCTATCCTCAATGCATTTATTGACTGCATAGACCGAAGAGAAGCTGATCGTTCAAGTAGACTTGAAGACCAGCGCACCTGGTTTAATACAATAGAAGCCTGGATAGACGAGCACCTAAGTGAAACCATTATGTTGCAAGATTTGGCAGAAGTAGCCGGCGTTAGTGAGCGCACACTGCAAAAAGCATTTCGTACTTACCTCAAATGCACACCGATGAGCGCTGTTTACATGCGCAGATTAAATAGAGCCAGAACTTTGCTACAGACACCACAGCCAGAAACGACAGTTCTCCAGATTGCTCTAGATGTTGGATATACTCACCCAAGCCGTTTCGCTTGCCATTATCAAAAAAAGTTTGGTGAAAAGCCTTCACAAACGCTCAGTAGAGCTCGCAATGATGAAAACAATAATTAAAAGACTGTCACGTTAAATAGCCCTATTCACCTCGCATGTTCAAAAAACCTATGCAAATTTGATCCTTTTTGCGTTGAGATAATTTTAACGAGACAGCCTCTAACTATCCGAATTGCGCACTTTATATTTCGCAATACGGATAGAATGCCCATGACTATCAATGTTAGTATCCGACCCGAGAGGGTTTAATCCTTTCTTATATAGATAAAATTAACAATAAATAAGGAGAATTATATGAAAAAAACTACTGCATCTTTGCTAGTAGCAGGTGGCTTGGCACTTTCGATGGGTGCTCAAGCTGCTTCTGTAACCGAATCTTTTTCAGTGGGTCCTTTAACCACAGAATTAACAACAGCCACTGCGACTGGAACATTCAATCAGTTTGACGCAGCGTTGGGTACCCTAAGCAGCATCACTATTGACTTGGCTTATGAATCAATAAGTACAACAAGCTTAGAAAATACTGCTGCCCAAGAGCAACGTTTCTCATGGGATTCAAATTTAGCTTGGCAATTTGAAGTTCTGGCAGGTAGTGGAAATTTTGAAGATGCTGATCCCACTCTATTGGGCACAACAGGTGGTTTTGTTACTTTAGCCAGTGGTGCAACACTTGACCTGGGCACTACCACTGATAATGGAACACTTTCTCTCACAATTAGTGGAGGTGACCTTTCTTCCTATATTGGTGCCGGCACAGCAGGAATTGGCTGTAACACGTTTACCACATCTACCTTCTCTGGAGGCGGCGGTAATGTAGCTAGCAATCAATCTACTCAAGCTTCATGCTCTGGTGACATCACATATAACTTTGATGGTGTTATCGCTCCAGTTCCTGAGCCTGCTTCAATCTTGCTAATCAGTGCTGGCCTGATAGGCTTTGTTGGTTTCCGTGCAAAAAAAGTAAGCTAAAAAACCTACTGCATACTTTCTTATGTAGTATTAAAGGTGCCAGTGAACACTGGCACCTTTCTCTTAATCTTTCAAAAACTACTTCATTAGATTAGCCCGCTGCCTTGCGACTACGGACTCCCTCTAGAGTATTTTCTAGCTAATTGAAAACCTATAAATACGACTAGTACAAGTAGCTAGATTGAAACATAACCCAGGGTATATTGAATTTTTCACTCAGCATCAGTTTTGCGGCATATTCTTAGACCCAAGCTCATTTCATTGAAATAGTGGACAATGTCTTGCCACTGACCCCATAGCTAATTTACAACTCACTGATAGCAAGAGTAGCAATTCTCAAAATATTCCCAGCCAAAATAGATATTTGAGGATCAGGTTTTTTATAATCTGTGATTTCACCAAAACAGATCAATCCTGTCGCAAAATAACTAAAGATATAAA